>JAVKSM010000029.1:0-28183 GCA_039583705.1 Pseudonocardiaceae bacterium | reverse complement strand
GGTCAATGGCGGCGCTCGATCCGTCATTCGTCAGTAACCGGGCGATGACGGCCGTCGACATCGGCGTCGCCCACACCAGGCGTCGCGAGATCGACGAGGCGGCGCGCGTCATCGGCGATGCGGCCGAGCTGACCACGGTCAACCACTCGGCTCGCCTGGTCACGGTCATTCGGGGAGCCCGGCTGGCGATGCAGGACTGGCACACCTCCCCGGCGGTCCGCGCCCTTGACGACCGCCTCGCCTGCTACGGCTTTGCTCCGAGCGGCAAGACGTAGAGGTCGAAGAACGGCTCGGTGTCGGTGGGCGCGCCCTCGAACCGGCCCACCTTCCGCCAGCCCAGGCGCCGGTAGAACGTCTGGGTATCCGTCGCGTCTGGCCGGACCGCCAGCGTGGCCCGTTCCTCCCGGCGACCGGTGAGCAGGGTGTCCACCAACGCCCGCCCGATGCCTTGGCGGCGGCGATCCGATCGCACCCCGAGGTCGATGACCGCGACGGTGCGGCCAGGCCACTCGGTCGTCAGGTCGTCGGGCAGTGGCCGATCCGCGCCCTGCCACCACTTCGTGTCCGGCTTCAAAGCGACCCCGTAGGCGAAGCCGACCAACTCGCCGCCCACCTCCGCCGTCGCCATCCCGAACGTCGGGTCAGCCCGCATCCGTTCCAGGCCCCGCCGATGCTCCTCCGAACGACCTTTCGGCCAGTCGAACGGCGGCTGGGAGAACACCGCGTCGTACAGCTCACAGACAGCGTCGACCAGCTCCACGGTCTGCTGGCCGTCCCGATACCCCAACGTCACACAGGCAGGCAACGGCTGCACGGCCGGTCCTCAGGACGCGGGAGGCTGTCGAGTAGACCACGCCGCTGCGCAGCGGTCACAGCGACCGGTTCAGCACCGTGTCGAGATCGGCCCGGAACGAGCCGGGATCGACGACGGGGACGTGCCGCCAGCGGTCGAGCAGGGTGCTCGCCCGCAGGCGCTGGCGCGGAAGGGGTCGCAGTTCGCCGACCGGCACGCCAGCCCGGGTCACCGTCAGCGTCTCACCGCGCTCGACCCGTTCCATTACCTCACCGCCGTGGTTGCGCAGATCCCGCATAGTCACCTCACCCATGGTGGCCAGTGAATCACATCTGAGACGCACCGGGATCCGGCGTCAGCAGACGTACCCCCGCCAGCGCCGAGGTGAGCCATACACTACAGACAGCGGCGAGGGCCGCTGAGCAGCGATAACAGACCAGCCGACGTGTGCCAGCGTCCCTGTGAGCCGAAGGTCCCTCTTTTCGTAAATCGATCAGAACTGCACCTGCAGGAAGACGTTGCCAGAAAGGTCCCCTGTGACGGTTGGCTGATCGTTCACCGGACCGGTTCGACTGCCGGGTGGGAGTGAACCCGTCGCCGAACCGCCCATCTGGACGCCGAGCATGACGTGCCTGTCGGTACCCGGTACCACGAGCAGCAACTGGGCTCCGGCCGCTACCTGAGCAGACGGGTCAGCGGTCACTCGGTTGACCCCGTCGAGCTGATGTTGGCGTAGCGCCGCTCCGCCAATGGCTTGGATGAACCCACCCGCCTGCAGCCAGCCCCGAGCGAACGGCACCACCCACGCCGCCTGCCCACCGGCCTGGACGTTCTGCGGGCGGAACGAGCCGCCCTCGTCGGCGAAGAATGTGACGTTGGCGACCGCCGACACCTCCCAGCCTGGTTCGTCGTCCCGGTGTAGTTGGAACGTGAGTGTTCCGCCGACCTGGGCGCCGGGCAGATCGTGGCCGGTTTTCTCACCGGACGTCGGACGGGTGACGTTTACGTGTCCGGTCCACGGTATGAACGAGAAAGTCAGGCTGAAATGCACGCTGTGGGCCGCGCCGCGGCTGTCGTCGTACGCCCGGGTGGCGACGGTCCGGACCTCTGTGTCCGTCAGTAGGTATCCGGCCAAGGCAGCCTGCTCCGTGACCGTGTCAACAACATCGGTCATGGTTGTGCTGGCGCCGTTGAACACGACCGACGCCGGATCCCGGATCGGTGGCGCGCCAAAACCGAAGAATTCCAGGAACTGCCGTGTCCATGCGGCGTTCTCCACCGGGCCGGGCGCGGTGAACCGGGCGCCGTCGCGGGTACGACGGAGCACGTCCGGAGAGCCGCCGGCGAGGATGCGCATGAAACAGTGGTGCGTGATCGCATCGCGCTGGTCGCCTGGCAGGGTCACCCCATACTGTCGGAAGCGGCTACCCAGATGAAGCTGGACCGCAAGTACGGCCGCCCACATCCGGTTGGGAGAGATACCGGGGGTGCCGTCGATATGTGCGGAAATATCATCGAGCAGCCCGGCGGCACGTACCTCCTCTAGCGCATCGAGCAGAACCGACATCTCCTGGCCGTTCAGCAACTGCTCGGCCTGCGTCCACTGCCCGGCGCGGGCGGCCGTCACCGCCTGCTGGCCGACACCACCCTGTTGCGCCGACGGGCCGTCCCGTTGGACGAGCAAAGCGGCGACCGCCCGATTTCCCGCGTTGTGTTGCAGCCGAAGCAGGGGATGCAACGGCGCCGTCGGCACCGGGTACAGCGGGCCTTTACGGGCGGCGACGGTGGCCCGGTCGTGGTACTGACGCACCCTCCCATCATCCCCATCCGGACAGGGCCGAGGAAGCACCCGTCGTAAACGCTGCATCTTCGGGCAGCCGGCCAGAGTTGCGCCGGTCCCGGCTCGGCACTCTCTTCGGTACACCGGCAGGCGACGACGAGCTTCCAATCACGCCATCACCGCTGGACGATCACCTCCTGATCACTGGGCGCACCGACTGGAGTACCAGCCCGAAACCGCCTGCCGGGGGCATCTCACCGAGGCACCCGGTCGACCATCTCCCAGGCGTGGTCGAGGACGTGCCAGGCGATGCGGCGGGCGGCGTACCGGACGGGCCAGCCTCGCGGGACGACCGGGGTGCCGTCCGACGGCGCGCCGAGCACCGCGACGACGTCGGCGCGCAGCGCGGCGAGCGCCGCCCCGTCCCCGGCCGGGAACGGCCGGTGCCGAACGCCGATCTTCCGCGCGTAGCTGCGCTCGGCCTCGACGACGTGCGTGAGCATCGCGTCCCGGTCCCGGCCACCCCCACGCGGGCCCTTGCGCAGCACCTCCGGAACGGTCGCCGCGACCTCGGCGAGGACCGCCCAGGACGCCTGCACCAGTGCCGCCTGGTGGTGCGCGGCAGCCGGGTCGAGCGGCTCCGCGTCGGCGGCCGGGACCGCGCCCGGTGCCCCGAAATCGGTGGTCGCGTCCCCGGGGACCCGCTCGACCACGACCGGGTCGGTCGGCTCGAAGCCCAGCCCGGCGCGGGCGGCGACGGCGCCGTAGCGCGGTGCGTAGCTGGCCAACGTGGCCAGCGCCAGCTCCTCGGACCTGCCGCTGCGGCACCAGCCGGGCCAGTCCACCGCGCCCGCGAAGACCCGGATCCGGCCGATCTCGACATACACCCGCGTCACGGCGTCGTCCGCCGGACACGCCGGGAAACGCCCCGACACTAGGCGACGCGGCAGGGGGGCTCCCTGCCGTCGAGGAAAGCCTGCAGGTTCTCCAGCACGAGCATGCCCATCGCGGTGCGGGTCTCCCGGGTGGCGCTGCCGAGGTGGGGCAGCAGCACCGTGTTCTCCAGCTCGCGCAACGCGGCCGGGACGTCGGGTTCGTCCTCGTAGACGTCCAGGGCGGCACCGGCGATCGTCCCGGACCGCAACGCCTCGGCCAGCGCGTGCTGGTCGACGACGTCGCCCCGGGCGCTGTTGACGAGGAAGGCCGTCGGCTTCATCCGCGCCAGCCGCGCCGCGTCGATCAGGTGGGTGTTCTCGCCGCCGCCCGGCAGGTGCAGCGACACGAAGTCGGCGACCTCCAGCACCTCCTCCACCGACCCGACCCGGCGCGCGCCCGGGATCGGGTGGTCGGGCACCTCGCGGGTGTCGGAGAGCTCGCGGGTGTCGTGGAACCCGCGGGTGTCGTAAAAAACGACGGGCATCCGGAAGCCGAAGTGCGCCCGGCGGGCGACCGCGGTGCCGATGCGGCCCATGCCCAGGATGCCCAGCGTCTTGCCGGTGACCTCGGCGCCCATCAGGTGCGTCGGCCGCCAGCCGGTCCAGCGCCCGGCACGCAGCTCACGCTCCCCCTCACCGGCCCGGCGGGCGACCATGAGCAGCAGTGTCATCGCGGTGTCGGCGGTGGCATCGGTGAGCACGCCAGGGGTGTTCGTGACGACGACACCCGCCCTCGCGGCCGCCTCGACGTCGATGTGGTCGTACCCGACGCCGAAGTTGCCCAGGAACCTCGTCCGCAACCCGCCGGCGAAGAGCTCCGCGGGAAGCCGGTCGGAGACCGTCGGCAGCACGACGTCGGCCGTGCCCAGCGCGGCACGCAGCCCGTCCGCCCCGAGCGGGGTGTCCGTGGTGTTGAGCCGGACGCTCGGGAAGCGCCGCCGCAGCTCCTCCTCGACCGCCTCCGGCCACCGGCGGGTCACGACGACGACCGGCCCGGACGTCAGGGTCTCGGACACGACAACCTCCCGCGCTCGGCCAGCACGCGGGCGACGGTCCCGCCCATGCACGACGGGTTCGGCGCCACGACGATGCCGGCGGCGGTGAGGATCTCCGCCTTCTCCTGCGCGGACTCCCCCGCCACCGAGACGATCGCGCCGGCATGCCCCATCGTGCGACCTTTCGGTGCCGCGAGCCCGGCGACGTAGGCCACCACCGGCTTCGTCACGTGCTCGCGGACGAGTTCGGCGGCCTCCGCCTCCTGCGGGCCGCCGATCTCTCCGATCATCACGACCACGTCGGTCTGCTCGTCGGCCTCGAACAGCTCGAGGATGTCGCGGAAGGACGACCCGTTGACCGGGTCGCCGCCGATGCCGACGGACGTCGAGACACCGATCCCGAGCGCCGTGAGCTGCGCGGCCACCTCGTAGCCCAGCGTGCCCGAACGCCCGACCACGCCGACCCCGCCGGGCAGGTAGATGTGACCGGGCATGATCCCCAGCATCGCGCGGCCCGGGGAGATCGTGCCGGCGCAGTTGGGTCCGGTCAGGCGCATCCTCTGCTCGGCCCGGTAGCGGCGCAGGTAGCGCTTGACCCGCATCATGTCCTGCATCGGGATCCCGTCGGTGATGCAGACGCAGTACCCGATCCCGGCGTCGGCGGCCTCCATGATGGAGTCGGCCGCGAACGGCGGCGGCACGAAGACGATCGACGCGGTGGCCTCCGTTACTGCCACCGCGTCCTTGACCGTGTTGAAGACCGGCCGGTCGAGGACGCGCTCGCCGCCCTTGCCTGGCGTCACACCAGCGACCACGTCCGTGCCGTAGCGGATCATCTCCGCGGCGTGGAACCGTCCGATGCGACCGGTGATCCCCTGGACGACGACGCGGGTGTCCTCGGTGAGCAGGATCGCCATCGCTTCCCCCCGGTCCTCAGACGCCGGCACCGGTCACGTGGCGGACCGCGGCGACAGCCTTCTCGGCCGCCTCGGCGAGCGTGTCGGCGGTGATGACGGGAAGACCGGAGTCCCGCAGGATCCGCCGGCCCGCCTCGACGTGCGTGCCGGCCAGCCGGACCACGACGGGGACCCGCACGTCGATCTCCTTGAAGGCGGCCACGATGCCCTCGGCCACCCAGTCGCAGCGGTTGATGCCGGCGAAGATGTTGACGAGCATCGCCTTGACGTTGCCGTCGGAGAGCACCGCCCGGAACGCCGCGCGCACCCGCTCCGGCGCGGCGCCGCCGCCGATGTCGAGGAAGTTCGCCGGCTCCCCACCTACGAGCTTGATCATGTCCATGGTTGCCATCGCGAGGCCGGCGCCGTTGATCATGCAACCGATGTCGCCGTCGAGGCCGACGTAGGCCAGGCCGCGGTCGGCGGCGTGGCTCTCCCGCCGGTCCTCCTGGCTGCGGTCGCGCAGCTCGGCGATCTCCGGGTGGCGGAACAGCGCGTTGTCGTCGAAGGACATCTTGGCGTCCAGGGCGACGATCCCGCCGTCGGCGGTCACCACCAGCGGGTTGATCTCCAGCAGGGACGCGTCCAGGTCGCGGAACGCCCGGTAGGCGCCCCGGAACACCCGGCTGGCCGGCGCGATCTGCGCCGGCGCCAGCCCGACGCCGAAAGCGATCTCACGCGCCTGGAAGTCCAGGAAGCCGACGGCCGGCTCCACCGTCGTGCGCAACAGCGACTCGGGCTTGGTGGCTACCAGCTCCTCGATCTGTGTCCCGCCCTCCGACGAGGCGAGGAGCATGACCTTCTCGGTGCGGCGGTCGAGCACGATGCCCAGGTAGAGCTCGCGGGCGACGTCGGTGGCTTCCTCGACGTACACCCGGAGGACGGGCTTGCCCGCCGGGCCGGACTGTCGGGTCACCAGCCGCCGGCCGAACAGGGCGCCCGCGGCCTGCGCCACCTCGCGGTCGGACCGGCAGACCACCACCCCACCGGCCTCGCCCCGCCCGCCGGCGTGCACCTGCGCCTTGACGACCCAGGCGGCGCCACCGATCTCCCGGGTCCGGTAGGACGCCTGCTCGGGGCTGTCGGCGAGGCCGCCGCGCGGCACCGGCACCCCGAACCGCGCGAGGATCTCCTTGGCCTGGTACTCGTGGATGTCCATGCCGGCGTGGTCAGGTCCGCCCCGCTGCAGCGGCGCGGACCTGCTCGGCCATCGCGATGACGGTCCTGGCCATCCGCTCCGACGCCGCGTCGATCATCTTGCCGTCCAGGGCGGCGGCGCCCCGGCCCTGCGCCTCGGCCTCGCGCAACGCCTCGACGATGCGACGGGCCCGCTCGACCTCGGCCTCCGGCGGGCTGAAGACGTCGTTGGCGAGTGCCACCTGGCTGGGGTGGATCGCCCACTTGCCCTCACAGCCCAGCGCGGCGGCCCGGCGCGCCGCCGCAATGAAACCCTCGGGGTCGGAGAAGTCACCGAAGGGGCCGTCGATCGGCCGCAGGCCGTAGGCGCGGCAGGCGACGGTCAGGCGCGAGAGCGCGAAGTGCCACTGGTCGCCGGGGTAGTCCGGGTTGGGCCCGCCGATGCTCACCGTGCGGGCGCGGTTGCTGGCGGCGTAGTCGGCCACCCCGAAGTGCAGCGCCTCCAGCCGACCGCCGCTGCTCGCGATGGCCTCCACGTTCGCCATCCCGAGGGCGGTCTCGATGAGGGCCTCGACGCCGACCCTGGTGGACAGGCCCCTCGCCTGCTCGACCTGGGCGAGGAGGGTCTCCACGCAGTACAGGTCCGCCGGCACCCCGACCTTGGGGACGAGGATCGTGTCCAGCGCCTCGCCCGCCTGCTCCATGACCTCGATGACGTCGCGGTACATGTAGGGGGTGTCCAGGCCGTTGATGCGCACCGACACCGTCTTGCCCGTGCCCGCCCAGTCGATCTCGTTCAGCGCCGCGATGACGTTCGCGCGCGCCCGCACCTTCTCCGGCGGCGCCACCGCGTCCTCGAGGTCGAGGAACACGACGTCGGCGGCACCCTCGGCCGCCTTCTCGATGAACGTCCGGTTCGAGCCCGGCACCGCGAGCTCGCTGCGTTGCAATCGGGGACGGCGCGTCGGATGCAGGGTGTGACTCATTCGCGACGGCTCCTGCCCTCCGCGGCGGCGGCCGCCTCGCGGTAGTACGCCTGGGCCGCCGCGACACCGGCCCCGAGGTCGACCTTCGCCCCGGCGTCGGCCAGGGACATCTCCGCGGCGGCGAGGGCGGCCAGGCACGTCACCTCGTTGAGGTCGCCGAGGTGGCCGATCCGGAAGACCGTGCCCGCGACCTTCGACAGGCCCGCCCCGAACGACGTGCGGTAGCGGCGGTAGCCGATCCGGCAGACCTCCGCCGCGTCGACACCCTCCGGCACCCGGATCGCGGAGACCGTGTCGGAGTACCACTGCGGCGAAACGGCGCACAGCGACAGACCGAGCGCCGCCACCCCGCGGCGCACACCCTCGGCGAGCCGGTGGTGACGGTCGAAGACCTGCGGCAGGCCCTCCGCGAAGAGCAGCTCGAGCGAGGCCCGCAGGCCGTGCAGCAGCGGGACCGGCGGGGTGTAGGGGAAGTAGCCGACGTCGTTGGTCGCCGCCATGCCCTCGAAGCTGAAGTAGGAACGCGGCATGGTCGACGACCCGGCCGCCTGCAACGCCTTGGCGCTGACCCCGAGCATGGACAGCCCGGGGGGGAGCATGAGGCCCTTCTGCGAGCCGGTGACGGCGAGGTCGACACCCCAGGCATCCTGCTGGAAGTCGATCGAGGCGATGGAGGAGACCCCGTCGACGAAGAGCAGGGCGTCGGAGCCGGTGGCGTCCATCACCCGCCGCACCCCGGCGATGTCGGAGGTCACCCCGGTCGCGGTCTCGTTGTGCGTGGCGAAGACCGCCTTGATGGCGCGGTCCGCGGCAAGGTGACGCTCGTACTCCCCGAGCGGGACCCCGGCGCCCCACTCGACGTCGACGCACACCACGTCGAGACCGAGCCGGCGCGCCATCTCGGCCCACAGGTGGGAGAACTGGCCGAACCGCGACATCAGCACCCGGTCCCCCCGGTTGAGGGTGTTGGTGATCGCCGCCTCCCACGCCCCCGTGCCCGACGACGGGTAGATGAAGACCCGGCCCGTCTCGGTGCGGAACACCTGCTTCAGGCCGGCGAACAACGGCAGGGTGAGCTCGGGGAAGTCCGGGGCGCGATGGTCCTGCATCGGGACGTTCATCGCGGCGCGCACGGCCTCCGGGACGTTGGTCGGTCCCGGCACGAACAGGTGGGTGACACCCCGGGCCGGGTTTCCGGCCGGGTTGTCGCTGACTGGGTTGGCATCGACCACGTTGCTCCTGCCTTTCCCGGGCTTCGCTTGCCTGTCCCTATTCGACGACTGTCCCTATTCGACGACTGTCCCTATTCGACGGCCCCGGGAGCTCGGCCCCGACCGGCGGCGAGCTGCGGGTACAGCGGGTAGCGCTCGGCTATCGACCTCGTGCGCCTGCGCAGCGCCGCCCGCTTGGCCCCGTCGAGCTCGCCGGTCAGGGCCTCGGCGATGACCGTGCCGAGCTCCCGGAAGTCGTCCTCGGCCAGGCCCCGGGTGGCCAGGGCCGGGCTGCCGATCCGCAGCCCGGAGGCGACGGCCGGGGGCCGCGGGTCGAAGGGCACCGCGTTGCGGTTGACGGTGATCCCGACCTCGGCGAGCCGGTCCTCGGCCTGCTTGCCGTCGAGCTCGGACTCGCGCAGGTCGGCGAGCACGAGGTGCACGTCGGTGCCGCCGGTGAGGACGTTGAGCCCGCCCGCGAGCATCTCCTCGGCGAGCGCCCGGGCGCCGGCGCGGGTGCGCCGCTGGCGCTCCCGGAACTGCTCCGATGCCGCGATCTTCAGCGCCACGGCCTTGGCGGCGATCACGTGCATCAGTGGGCCACCCTGCCAGCCCGGGAACGTCCGCGAGTTGATCTTCTTTCGGAACTCCTCCCGGCAGAGGATCATCCCGCTGCGCGGGCCGCCCAGGGTCTTGTGCAGCGTCGTGGTGACGACGTCGGCGTACGGGACCGGGCTCGGGTGCTCCCCGGCCGCGACCAGGCCCGCGAAGTGGGCCATGTCCACGACCAGGTAGGCGCCCACCGAGTCGGCGATCTCGCGGAAGCGGGCGAAGTCGAGCTGGCGGGGGTAGGCCGACCATCCGGCGAGGATCATCTTCGGCTGGTGCTCCTTGGCCAGCCTGGCGAGCCCGTCCATGTCCAGCAGCGAGGTCTCCCGGTCCACGCCGTAGCCGACGACGTCGTAGTACAGGCCCGAGAAGTTGAGCCTCATGCCGTGCGTGAGGTGCCCGCCGTGGTCGAGCTTCATCCCCAGGAACGTGTCGCCGGGCTCCATCAGCGCGCTGTAGGCGATGGCGTTGGCCGAGGCGCCGCCGTTGGGCTGCACGTTGGCGTGCTCGGCTCCGAACAGCTCCTTGGCCCGCTCGATGGCCAGTTCCTCGGCGACGTCGACGTACTCGCAGCCGCCGTAGTAGCGCCGGCCGGGGTAGCCCTCGGCGTACTTGTTCGTGAGCACCGAGCCCTGGCAGTCCAGCACCGCCTGCGGCACGAAGTTCTCCGACGCGATCATCTCCAGGGTCTGCTCCTGGCGGGCGAGCTCGTTGCCGAGCACCTCGCCGACCTCGGGATCGACATCGGCGACGGGCCGGGTGAAGAAGTCGGCTGGCAGGTCGCTCATGGCGCCTCCTCGGCTGTCAGGCGGCTCGGAGTGTCAGGGCGGGGATCGGCGACGCCGACGAGGGTATAGACCCACTGCTCCACCGGGGGCACCACGCCCGGGCGAGTGGTGCCTTTAACACAGTCAGGTCACCCGATCAAGACGGTGCGTGAGCGCCCCCCGGGATGCGAGGCTGGCCTCGTGACCGACCCGGCGGGGCTCGACATCACCGACCCTGCGGGGCTCGGCCCCGCGACGATCGGCGCCCGGCTGGACCGGTTGCGTTGGAGCCGGCGGCATCTCGGCATCCTGCTCGCGCTGGGCGCCGGGTGGCTGTTCGATTCCCTCGAGGTCAACCTCGTCGGCAGCTTCATCAACCCGTTGGACGACCACTTCGGCGCCTCCGCCACCGCCGGGCAGTTCGTGTTCTTCGCCTGGCTGCTGGGCATCCTCGTCGGCGCCCTCGTCGGCGGGCGGCTCGCCGACCGCTTCGGCCGGCGGCGGATGTTCGTCGCCACCCTGCTGTGGTACGCCGGGTTCACCGTGCTCACCGGCGCCTCGGTGTCCCTGTCGATGGTCGTGGTGCTGCGGTTCGTCACCGGCCTGGGGGTGGGCGCCGAGTACGCTGTGATCAACGCCGCGGTCGCCGAGTTCATGCCCGCCCGGATCCGCGGGCGGGCCGGTGCCGCGGTGATGAACTTCTGGGCGATCGGCGCCATCGCCGCCGGCCTGCTCGCCTTCCTGCTGCTCAACGCCTTCGCCCTGGCCGAGGCGGTGTCCTGGCGCTACGGCTTCGCGCTGGGCGGCGTGCTGGCCGGGTTCGTGCTGTTCTTCCGCCGCCGGCTGCCGGAGTCGCCCCGCTGGCTGGTGAGCCAGGGCCGCCACGGCGAGGCCGAGGCGATCGTGCGGGGCCTGGAGTCGGCGGCCGGGTTGATGACCGACGCTCCGCTCGCCGCCCACCCCGTCGAGGCGGCCCAGCCGGGCTTGCGGGCCGCCCTCGGCGAGCTCGTCCGCCGCTACCCGAGCCGCCTCGCGCTGGGATGTGCCCTCGACCTCTCCGAGGCCTTCGGCTACTACGGCATCTTCGCGTTCGTCTCGCTGGACGTGCTGCACGGCGTCGGCTTCGGCAACAAGGCGATCCCGTTCGTCTTCGTGCTGGGCAACGTCGGCGCACTCGCGGGCGGCGTCCTCATGACGACCGTCTTCGACCGGCTCGGCCACCGGCTCACCGTCGGCGCCTGCTACGGCCTCGCGGCGGCCACCGTCGGGCTGCTCGCGTGGGCCACCGACACCGGGCTCAGCTGGTTCTTCCTGCTCGCGTTCCTGGTGGCCAACGCGGCCGGCAACGCCGCGTGGACGTCGGCCTACCCCACCTTCACCGAGCTGTTCCCCACCCACCTGCGCGGAGCCGGGGTCGGGTTCTCGGTCGCCGTCGGCCGCATCGGGGCGGCCTGTGGCGTACTGCTCGTCACGACCGTCGGCGCTACCGCGGGGCTCACCGCCGGCTACCTCGTCGTGGTCGCGTTCTGGCTCGTCGGCGTGGTCGCGATCGTCGTCTACACCGTCCGCGGCGGCACCGAGCCCGCGCGGACGCCGCTGGAGTTGCTGACCGCCCGTCCCCGGGTGGCCTGAGCCGCCGGGTGTGCGGCGTCAGGGTTTGCGGCCGACGGCCCCGGCGATGCAGCGCTGCACCGGGAGCAACGGGGTGATCTGCGGGCCGTCCGGCCACCACTGGGCACACAGGGCCAGGCCGGGCTCGACCAGCTCCAGGCCGGGCAGCATGCTTTCGATCTCGGCACGGGTGCGGAACCACCCGCAGCCCAGCGGGCTGCGCAGGAAAACCTGTTCGAGCCTCCTGGCGAGCGGGCTGTGCTCGCTGGTCTCCGGGTCGAGGAAGTGGCTGATCACGACGTAGGAGCCCGGGGACAGCGCGTCGATGTACTCCCGCATGAGGTCGGCCGGGCTGCGGGGGCCGTTGTAGTGGTGCAGCGTCGCGTTCTGCACCAACGCGATCGGCTCGGAGAAGTCGAGGAAACTGCGGACCACCTCGTTCTCGACGACCCGGGACGGGGTGAAGATGTCGGCTTCGACCAGGTGGGTGTTGTCGTTGTCCTCGAGCAGCGCCCGGCCGTAGGCGAGCACGACCGGATCGTTGTCGACGTAGACCACCTGGGCGTCCGGGCACGTCCGCTGAGCCACCTGATGGGTGTTCTCCGCGGTCGGCAGGCCCGATCCGCAGTCGATGAACTGGGTGACACCGGTCTCGCCTGCGATGAAGCGGACCGCGCGGATCAGGAAGTTCCTGTTGTCCCCCGCGATCTGCTTCGCCTCCGGGGCCACCTGCAGAATCCGCCGAAGCAGCTCCCGGTCGACCTCGTAGTTGTCCTTGCCGCCGAGCGCGGCGTCGTATGCCCTCGCGATGCTCGGCTTCGTGGTGTCGACGGCAACACGCGTCACGTCGTCGGGAGGTGCCATCAGGGCCTCGCAGTCGCGTAGCGGAGCATGACCGTGCGTTACCCTACCGCACGGTAACCAAGTGGTCGCGCCCTGTCTGGCCACCCGGCTCCCCGGGCGCCAGCGAGGGGGGTGCCATCGGGCGGGGTCTCAGTTGACGCACGGCACGCCAGCGCCGGTCAGCGGCGGCGACGGCGGGGCGGCGCTGGTCGGTCCCGGCGACGGGGTGGTGTCCGCGACGCCATAACCCGAACCGGCATAACCCGAACCGGCATAACCCGAACCGGCAGCGCCCGAACCGGCATAACCCGAACCGGCAGCGCCCGCACTGGCATAGCCCGGACCGGCGTAGTCAGCGCCGAGAAGCACCTCGACGTGTCCGGGGTCGAGCGCTGAGTCGGCCGCCGTGGGGAGTCCTCCAAGTGCATCGGCGGCCTGCTGGGCCGCGTCGGACGCGCCGCTGCCGTAGCGGATGACCGAGTGCGTCCGGGGAGCCGCGTTGCCGGTCTCACCGGCGCTGAACCCGCTCCCGGTGAGGACACCGAGCACCCGGGCGGCCAGCCCGGTGACCCCGGACGCGTTGCGGACGTCAGCCACGGCCGACACCGGGGACGACGGAGTGGCCAGCGGTGGGGTGGCCGAGGGCGTTTCGGGGGGCAGGCCGGTGAGGGAGCGCACGAAGTCGGCCACCTGTTGCGGGTCGACCTCGACGGCCTGGCCGTCGGAGGGGGTCGGCAGGTCCGGCCGCCCGGTCGGGATGGTCTCGAAGGCGATCGCGCCACCGCTCATGCCCGCGGCCTGCTGGGCGAAGCCGGCCAGGTCCCAGCCCTGGTCGATCACGACGTATTTCTTGACCGCGGCCAGCAACGACGAGAGCGTCGCCGGGTCGGCCAGGGTGCCGGCCGACAGGACCTTGTGCGTCAGGCCCGCCATGAAGGCCTGCTGGCGCACGATCCGGTCCAGGTCGCCGCGGGGCAGGCCGTGACGCTGCCGGACGAAGGCGAGCGCCTGGGCGCCCTGCAACGTCTGGAGGCCGGCCGGCAGGTCGACTCCCGAGTAGGAGTCACGGGCTGGCGCCTTCAGGCACACCGGCACTCCGCCGACCGCCTGCGTGATCTCGTAGAACCCCGCCAGGTTGATCTCTGCGTAGTGGTCGACAGAGATGCCGGTGAGCTGCTCCACGGTCTGGATGAGGGTTCGCCGCCCGGCCTGCCGACCCAACTGGTCGAGAGTCGGCCCGGTCACCCCCTCGTCGCGCAGCCGCTGCTCGGCCGTCATCGCCCCCCGCTGGTAGGCAGAGTTGATCTTATGCATGCCGAAGCCGGGGATGTCCACGTAGGAGTCGCGGGGCAGTGAGATCGCCACAGCCCGGCGCCGGGTGTCGTTGGGGATGTGCACGAGGATCAGGGTGTCGGTGTTCAGCTCACCGGTGTCCGGGCCGGCGTGCAGCGCCTGCAGCACCTGGCGCGGCAACGGGTTGCCCTGGGCGTCCGTCCGGCTGTCCATGCCGACGAGCAGGATGTCCAACGACCCGTCAGGCGCTCCGCCGTGGTCGAGGACGTCGCTCGTGCTCAGCCCGCCGCCGAGCTGGCGGTAGGCCG
This sequence comes from Pseudonocardiaceae bacterium, assembly GCA_039583705.1. Lineage (GTDB taxonomy): Bacteria > Actinomycetota > Actinomycetes > Mycobacteriales > Pseudonocardiaceae > JAVKSM01. Next base: position 13,959 of record JAVKSM010000029.1, on the reverse strand, counting down.
ACCAGCCGAGCCCGGTCACCAGCACCACCAGCGCTGAGAGCACCACCAGCGCGACCTTGGCCTGCCGCAACAGCCGTCGACCGAGGGGAGGCGCGGGCCGGGCGCGGGGCGGCGCCGTCCAGGTCACGGGCCGACCGGCCGCGCCGGCGCCGTGGCCGACCGGCCGGGGCGGGACGGCCTCACCTCGCCGCCCCTGCACCCGGTCGGTCACCCGCTCACCCCTCCTCGGCTCCACCCCACCTCCTCCCGCTCTCCCACCAGAGCATGAGCCTCGACCGCCACGAGCAAGCAAGCGGCATCCTGCGGGCCAGCACCAGGCAAACGCCCACGCGGGTGGTCACCCTCGCCGCCGGAAGCGCGCGGCCAGCTCCGGGTGATCCTCCCACCACAGCCTGGGCGGCGGCGCCGAGGCGGAGGCCGGGGCGGAGGCCGAGACCGGGCCGGGGGCCGGGGCGCCGTCGACCCCAGGGCGGTCGGGGCCGGGCACCGAGCGGGTTGCCGCGTCCGCGGCGTCGAGCTCGGCGTCGATGCGGGCGGCCCGCTGCTCGTCCTCGCGCATCATCCGGACGAACACGGCCCCGAGGAACGGCAGCCCGGCCAGGTCACCACCGATCCACAGCACTCCGGCACCGATGATCTGGTCGACCCGCAGGCTCGGGCCCCATCCCCGCCCCAGCGCCTGGTAGTGCTGCGCGGCGACGAGCGGGCCGAGCCAGAGGGTCAGCCCGAGCGCACCGTCGAGGACCACCTCGGCGATGCTGATCCACACGGTGACGCCGTAGGGGTCGGCGCGCGGTGTCGGGTCGATCCGCAACCGGCTCCAGAAGTACAGGAAGCCGGCGGCGACCAGCAGCACCCCGACCAGCCCGCTGATCACCGGGCTGCGCAGCCGCAGCGCGTCGAGCGGCGTCAGGTAGACCGCGAACAGCGGCGCGACGAACACCACCGTGACCACCAGCGGGAACGTCGCGACCCGGGCCGGCCCGCTGGTCAGCACCCGTCCCAGGCCGCGGCGCACCGGCGGTGGGACCAGCTCGCGGACCAGGCGCAACGGCGCCCCGAGCGCGAGGAACATCGGGGTGACCATGAGCAGCACGATGTCCTGCAGCGCCCGGACCCAGAACAGGGTGTCGCTGTAGACCCCGACGACGGTCACGGTGACCAGCAGGACGGAGCCCAACCCGCCGCCGAGGAAGCATGCCGTCCGGCGGCCGGGCCAGCCCGCGGCGGCGGTGCGCACCCGATGGGCGGCGACGAGGTAGGCCACGCCCGCGACGAGCACCGCGGCCACCACCCCAGGAGGGGCGGTCCAGGCCGTCAGCAGCCGGGTGAGGGTCAGGGGCGGCGGGCCGAGGTGTCCGCCCGCCTCGCGCAGGGTAGGCATCGTCGCTACCCCGGAAGCCGCTGGGACAGCACGAGGCCGGCGGCGGCGGCGACCAGGCAGGTCAGGGTGCCCAGGACCAGCCACGGCTTGCTGGCGTCGCGGCGGACGAGTTGGTAGCCGATCTGCTGGCCAAGGGTGTCGTAGACGTTGTGGATCGCCTGGTTGCTCTCCGCGGGGTAGAACTCACCGCCCGAGATCTGGGCGACCTGCGCCAGGGATGCGTCGTCGACGGGGACCGGCACCTGCTCACCTCCCAGGTCGATGGTGCCGTAGGGGGTGCCGAAAGAGATCGTGCTGATCGGGATGTGGCTCTGGCCGGCCTGGGCGGCGACCGCGAACTCGTCGCGGCCCACGGTCTGCTTGCCGTCACTCATCAGGACGATCCTGGCCGGTGGCGGCCCGGCGCCGCTCGCCGGGACCAGGCGGTTGAACGCGTCGATCGCGTTCAGGGCGGCTGCCAGCGCCTCTCCGGTGCCCGTCGACTCGTCGAGCTTGAGGGCGGCGATGGCAGCCACCGCCTGGTCCCGGTCGGTGGTGGGGCTGACCAGCACGGTCGGGGTGCCCGCGAAGGACTCGATCCCGAGGTTGATGCCTGGCGGGAGGTTGCGGGCGAACGAGGTCGCCGCGTCCCGGGCGGCGGCGATGCGGGTCGGCACGACATCGGTGGCGTTCATCGACAGCGACACGTCGATCACCAGCATCACGGTGGCGCGGTTGCGCGGCACCTTCGCCTCGGCGGTCGGTCCCGCCAGCCCCACCGTGAGCAGAACCAGGGCCAGCACCAGCAGCACGGCCGGCACGTGGCGCGGCCAGCCCGGGCGCCGGGGCGACACCCGCTCCAACAACGCCAGGTTGGCGAACCGCATCGTGTAGCGGCGACGGCGTCGTTGCAGCCAGCCGTAGGCGGCCACGACGCCCGCCACGAGCACCAGCAGCGCGAACCAGCCCGGCGCGGAGAAGCCGCTCAACGCCACCACGCTATCGAAGCCGGCCGCGCATCGGACCTGCGTGAGGTCCGGGTCAACCGCCCACCCCGACGGTCAGCCTGGGTCCCGCCGCGCGCTTCCCGGCCGTGACCCGGCCGACGGTGTGACCCGTAGCGCGAAGTTCACCCGGTCGGAGAAGCACGACCAGGCCGTTCACCTCGGGTTTCGCGGAGGATCTGCCTCAACTCTGCCTCCAACACTTCAAGCTCGTTACACCCTTCCTTGAGCGAGTCCCAGCCCGCCTCCAGGCTCTTCTTGATCATTCGAAGTCGCCCTTTGCCCGGTGCGCGCAGATCAGCCCTGGTGATCAGGTTATCGAAGAAGGCTTCCTTTGGATGCGGCTCAGCACGAATGTCATGCCAAGAAACGGGAAGTTCTCTCCGGCTCCCCCAGAGCGCCCAAACCTCGAGCTCCTGCAGAGCGGTCACCACAACCGTTCTCGAACGGAGTTCGCCACATTCGTTCAGGGCGCCCTCAAGGGATGCCTTCCGGTTCCTCCTCCCAGCCCTGCCGTCTTGCTGATCAGCATCGACAGCAAATATCAGGGCGTCAACAAGAGGCGCATACCGCTGGGTGATGGCATATGCTTTAAGGGTCAGATCTTCAATCCCTCTGGTACGGGGGTCACTGATAACTCGAACTTGGGCACGAGGATAATCTATGGCGCTGAGCAGCCGTTCGACCACCGGCTTGACGATGTACTGATCGTGCGTGTGGTCTTCGCAGGCAATAGCCACGCGCAGGCTCATCCGCTATGACCTATACCTCAGCCGCGAGCTGGAGCCACCCTTCGCTTTGCAGCTCTCCGAGAGAACGCTGCTTGCGCGCGCTCTCCAGGTTGGGCAGCATACTTAACCGTGCCGGCTTGGAGGCCATCTGTTCGTAGTCCCAGCCGATGACGGTAGACGCCTTGATCGTGCCGTCGCTCGCGTATTCAAGAACAGCCGGTGAGTGGGTGGAAGCGATCACTTGGACGTTGCTGTCCAGACTTGCAGCCTGCTCGACCATCCGAACCAAGAGTGCCAGCCGTGCCGGATTGATGCCATTCTCGAGTTCTTCGACCACAAGGGTCTGCCTGCCGGTCGACCCGACGGTTGCAAGTGCAAGGGCCGCAAAGCGCAACGTTCCGTCCGACAACGATGGCGCGGTTACCTTCTGCTGGAAGGGCTCTTCCTTGACCGCGAAGATCACCTCTCCGGTCGGCGCCGATTGGGTGTCGATAGAGACGATCGCGCGAGGCGTCAGCTCACCAAGCCACCCGGTGATCGCCTCCAGCCTTCCGACAGCCTCTTGGTTCTGATGTCGAACGGCTTCAACTTCACCTCCGGGCTGGCGCCGGTTCACTATGACAGGTCTTGCATCGCGCTTGAGCTGCCACACTATAGCCGCAAAATTCTCGCCGTGCTCGCCGAGTTCAGTCCGCCCCAGCGGTGAGTATTGCCGAAGTACTTCCGGTCGTAGCTCAAGTGGACGGAGCGATGAAAACTCTTCACGTACCGCGTCAGCGACGACCTCATTCAGACTACTCTCAGCCTTGCGACTTACGAACTGGGAGATGATGAATTCATTAGGAGAGAAGTCACGCCGGGGGTTTCGCCCACGAGTCTTCTTATAAAAGCGAGCCGTGACCACCGGAGTGTCTCTGGCCTGCTCCAGCGGATCAGTTCTGGGGTCAGTATTGAACACGTATTCCCCGGGATGCTTCTGAGATGCCAGTTGCTCGTTGAGTACGACGCGATTTGTGGCGTCCACCTCGACGGCGTACTGGATAACGTCGTCATCGACTGTGACGTCAACCTCCAACCGGAAGACTCTTGATTCCGAACGATAATGCGTAAGGCCGGAAGCCCCGCCTCTCACTCCCGCCACAGTCGTAATCGCCGCTCCTGTTGATATATGTCCGTCTATTGCATCCCTGACTGTCAACCCATCCCCGATCGCCTTGAGAAACCGAAGGGCGTCGAAGAGGTTGGACTTACCGGCCCCATTGACGCCCAAGACGATCGACACCGGTCCGAACTGAACGATAGAGTCGCGGAAACTCTTGAAGTTCTTGAGCCGCAACTTCTTGATCACGAGCCGCGCCTCCCTTCAGCCCCGAAGCTCGGGTGGGTTCTCAGTATCCTCATCGAAGCCTCGTTCCCGCAATGCCGCGAGCGGCATGTCCCAGTCATAGGTTCGGCCGCCGGTGCCAGGCGGGGCAGGCTCGTAGACGCCAGGACCGTAGAGCACGGTGACGCCCATCTCACGCAGCGCGGAGACGCTGCGGGCGAACGCGGGATGGGCTGCTTGGGCGTTGTTCAGAGCTGGCGCTGCCACCACGGGCAGGCCCAAGCCGATCACTTCACACAGCAGGCCCAACGCCAAGGTGTCGGCGATGCCGGCCGCCCACTTGTTGATGGTGTTGAACGTCGCCGGGCAGACGAGCACCGCATCGGCCGGTGGCAACTCGACGATGCTTCCACCGGGCTGCTCGTACTCAGACCTGAGGGGAAACCCGGCCGCCTGCTCAAGCGCGGGTACGTCGATGAACTTCCTGGCCTCCGGCGTGGCGATGACGCAGACCGACCAGCCGTCCGCTTGTGCCCGGCTGACGAGTTCGCCGATGCGCCGCGCCCGGGGAGCAGCGCACGCAAGCAGGTACAGCACACGGTGTGCGCCCGGTTTACTCACGAGCTGCCAGCCCGACTCGGGTTGCCAGCCGGTCCAGCTCGCTGGCGCGGCTACCCGACGAGCTCCGGCGGAGACTGTGGATGAGCTCGATGGCGCCGGGGCGACACCGTACCTCGTCCGGGAACAGCACATCGGCCTGGAGTAACACGGACACCGCGTCGTCCCGTCCGCCGCTGAGGACATGCCCGCGCGCGAGATCGAGGTAGTAGTTGGCGCGGCGCTCTTTGGGTAGCCGGTTAAGGCCATCCGCCGTAATACGACGCGCGACCTTGACAGCGCCGCTACCGTCGCCCAGGTCGAGCAGCACGGCAAGCTGATGCAAGCGGACGTTGGTCGGGCCGAAGGCCGTGAAGCGTTCGTTGCAGTCGCGCCCCAGTTGGCGGGCGACGCCGTGACCCTCGTCAAGCAGGTCACGAGCCAGTGCGCCGTCGTCGGCCCGTGCGGCGACAACGGCGCCCATCAGGAACAGCATTCCGTACAGCGACAGGTGCGCGGCGCAGTCGGTACCGCGACTCGGTTCCAGCCGGTCGATGTCGGCGCGCAAGAGTTCCGGCGCCTGTCCGTGGTGACCCAGGACCATGAGCCCCTGGGCCACACGACGGGCCGCATCACTGATCAGCAGATTGTCGCCGGTCTCCTCGGCGAGCACGAGTGCTCGCTCGGCGGCCAGCCAGGCAAGGTCAGCTTCGCTGAGCTTCCAGAGCGCCGAAGCCGTCACCTGGTAGGCCTGCGACAGCAGGATACGGGCATGCCGTGCCTGGTCGTCGCCGCCCGAACAGGCGCTCACGGCAGTCTGTCCCGTGGTGAGCAGACCCGGCAACGCTCGTCCGAGCCCAGGCCAATGAGCATTCTGGAAGGCAGCCCAGGCGTAGTCGACTTGTTGGTCGACTCGGTCGAGGTTCGGAGGCTCACTGATCGCGTCGGTGGGGACGAAGACCTGGCTGATGGCTTGGTAGGACTGCAGCGCGGTACGGATGGCGGAGATCTCAAAGGCATCGAGGCAGTGGAGGTCCTGCGGTATCTCGGTCTCAGTCGTTCCGGTCAGCGTATCGACCGAGACGTGCAGAACTTCGGCCACACGTTCGAGCATTGGCAGGCGAAGCAGGCCGCGCTCACCGCTCTCGACCTTGTCCACCCAACTCAGCGACCGCTCGCAGAGGTCGGCGAACTGCTGGCGGGTGACACGACGGCGGGCGCGCCAATGCGCCACCCGACGGCCAATCTCCCGTCGTCGCGCGCTGGCGTCATCGATGGGCACGGGTCGATCTCCAATGAAAATGCAAAGTACCAGAGGCTTGTGCGCTCAAAGGGTACAGCGCCGACGTCTGCGGCACAGTCCGGGACATTGGACAGTATGTACGACCCTCGCCGTCTGCCTGACCGTTAGCGTCGCAGACCAGGCCCCAGGGTCGGGCTGGCCGGGCTGGTCCCCCCGGGCTCGGGCACCCTCGCCAAGTCACTCCCCGCCAGCGGGGCCCGTCCCCGTCCCCGGCCCCGTCCCCGGCCCCGGCCTTGGGCGCCACCAAGCCCGCGGCGAACTGGCCGCCGCGCTGGACCCCGCTCCCCAAAGGCCTGGTCGCTCGCCGCAACGCGTCCGCTCGCGACACGAGGAGGTCATGTCGAGCGCTTGTGGGGCTCGTCATGGCGTCAGACGGGTACGACCTCGACCAGGCTGTCTGCGCCCAGGAAGTCGCTGGCGTTACGGGTGTACAGGCGCGCGGAGTGAGCGTGCGCCGTGGCGGCGATGAGCAGATCCATTATTCGGGCACGTGGCCGACGGCCGGCCGCAACGACGGCGGCCGCCAGTTGGCCGTAGCTGGCGGCTACCGCGTCATCGACAGGAAGGGCGTCGAACTGACGCTGCAGTATCGACAACCGCCGGAGCCGTTCGGCCCGTACGCTCTGCTCAAGAGCGACAAGGACGCCGAAATGCAGTTCGGCCAGCGTGACCGCGCTGACTGCCAGCTCCCCGGGCAGCGGGCCGGGGTCGCTGGCGATGACCACACTGGTGTCCAGGACCGCTCTCACGGCGCCTCCCAGGGATCGCGCAGCGCCTGGGCGATGTCTTCCCTATCGCTGTCCCAGGCGGTGTCTGCCGGACCGCGGAAGAGTTCCTGCACGTCGTCCCAGCGTCGCCACCTGTGAGGTCTCACCGCCACCAGTCGGGCGCTGGAGCGACCCGAGACGGTAATAGTGATCTCTTCGCCGGCTTCTGCACGCCGGACGAGCTCCGAGGCTTGTTGCCGCAGCTCACGCAACCCGATCATCCTCATCGTCCGATGGTAGCACAAGTGCTACTCCCAGAAGCCGTCCCCGGCGCCACCACCCCGTGGTCGCATCGCAACTCCACGACCGTCGCCGTGCCGCACGACCGGATCAGCGGTAGGCTGGGTACTGCCTCCCTCGGGGTTGTACCCCCGGATCCGCCTCCAGGCCCCAGGCTCCCCAGCCCGTGCGCTCATACCGGGCAAACAACTCCAGGTAAGGTCCGGGCGAGCAGGCCTCGATTATCTCGTAGGCCTCGTCAGGCTTGCGGGAATGTTCCCGCTTCCGGGTCTCGATCATGTTGACCTGCCTTCGACCGGGCTCCCGGGTCCGCATGGAGCCCCGGACACCGAACAGGATCAGTTCCGTGACGTTCCGAAAATAGAAGCCGACGCCCCGGCCATCCGGACCACCGTCCTTTCGCCGCTTCGCCCACACCAGGTTCGAGACATATCGGAAGCCCCATGCCGCCATGACCCTGAGTCCGTCGGGCAGGAGCGCGTTCGGCACCCACAAATACAGGTGGGCGTTTCCGGCGACGACCTCGCTCACCGGCAGCGCACAAATCTCGTCGTGCGTCATCGTCTCGTACCGGTCCAGCCGCCGATGCTCTGGTGCCACCTTGCCTGTCCGGTTGACGAAGCGCCACGGCGGGTCGGCGTAGACAGTCGACCAGCCGCAGACGACCTGGGGCAGCGGCACTGAACCAATGCCCATCACATCTGCGCGCAGCGGCGGCGCGACAGGTATCCGGCCCCCGCGTTGCGGAGCGTCCTCCATGGTGGCAGGTGATACTGACATCGCGCTGGACACGGGCCCACCCCTCCAGGTCACCACCGGGTCATCGGGTCGAAGCTATCGGCCGTCCCTGACGACTCGGGTCAGGGCTCGCCGGTGTCATCGTTCCCCTACCCAACAGCGCGAGCTGATCGCTACCGCAAGCACCGGGCAACCGCCTGCGTCCCCCCGGGTCATGCGCGGTTCCAGCTTCCCCAGGTTGGTCGTCGTCGTCGTACTCAGACGCCGATGGGCCGCCGCCTCAGACTGGCCGGCCGCGAGTGCGAGCCGTTGCGCCAGTCGTCGTAGATCATCGTGGGTCCTCGTCACAAGCGTGGCGCCATCGATGAGACCAGCGTCGTACAATGCTCGGTAAGCACCTATGTCGCGGTCGAGGTTTCCGTCCTTCGCGTTCCACTCAACGTCCAGAGCGATGCGGCCCTTCACATTGTCGACCTTGTACCCCTCGTTGCAGACCTCGCTCTCCACTACGCGAGGACCAGTCTCACCTGCCGGTATATACGGTTGAATGCGCAGAACCGACGTTACGCGAGTGTCAACTCGACCCTCGCGCCAACCACATCGGCGAAACGCACCGTTCAACCTGCCCGCAAGAGCTGACTCATTACCTCCGGGATTAATCAGGTCAGCCGTCGTCAGCCAAAAGCCGGTAAGGACATCGATCACCTCCTTGAACTCGTCAGGACTGGTCGCGGCCAAGATTGCCGCGGCGTTGCGGGTCTCGCGAATCTCGTAACGGGCGCGAACAGACCGAGGGACCGAAAGGAGGTAGCTCTTGGTCAACTCCATGGACGGACGATAGGGCCAGGCTCGGGCGCGGCGGTCGGTGGCGTCGAGCCGGTGTGGACACCCAGGTCCACGCCACGTTGGGCTCGGCGCACGGGGTGATAGAGCGCAGCCGGCGGGCGGAGGGTGCTTCTCACGTGCGGGACGGCTTGCCGCCTACCCCGCCCAGCAACCAGGTGGGGATCGCGTTGTACGTGGTGGACCACCTTGCCAGCTTGTCCTTCTTGGTGATGTCGCAAGCCGCCGGGTCGGGTCGCCAGTCGGGCAGGGCGACCAGACCGGGCTCGACCAGGTCGAGACCGTCGAAGAAGCCCAGGATCGCCTTCCGGCTGCGCAGCGTTACCCCCGTCAGTCCAGACTGCCGGTACACCCCTTCGACCTCCTCGGCGGCCTCAGTGTGGTCTTCTGGCGCGAAGTGGGAGATGACGAGGTAGCTGTCGGGCGCCATCGCCTCCCGGAAGCGCGCGACGGTCCGCGCCGGGTCGTCCTCGTCGGTGATGCAGTGCAGCACGGCCACGAACAGCACCGCCACCGGCTGCTCGAAGTCGATCAGCCGGTGAACCTCCGGGTGGCCCAGGATGTCCTCCGGACGGCGTAGGTCCGCCTCGACCACCGCCACGGTGCCGCTCCTGCGCAGGGCGCGGGCGTGGGCACAGGCGACGGGATCGTTGTCGACGTAGACCACCCGCGCGTCCGGCGCGACCCACTGTGCCACCTGGTGCACGTTGTCCTGGGTCGGCAGCCCGGTGCCGACGTCCAGGAACTGCCGGATCCCCGTCTCGGCCAGGAAGCGGACCGCGCGGCCCAGGAACGCCCGGTTCTGCCGCGCGATCAGCGGCGCCTGCGGGACGATCCCGATGACCTGCTCCGCCGCCGCCCGGTCGGCGGGGAAGTTGTCCTTCCCGCCGAGGAAGTAGTCATACATCCGCGCGACGTTGGGTGTGGACAGGTCGAGGCGGGCCGGTGCCCGGCTGTGGTCTGTCATCGCTGCTCCCCCTGCACCTCACGCCACGGCGATGCGACGTGGTTGCGGTCGCTTCGCCTCGGGGCTTCACATCTCGGTGGCGATCCTGCCGAGGATCCTCGTGGTCTCGGCGGGCGGCTCGGCTTGACAGCACAGCCGCTCGATGACCGTCAGGTAATGGTCGACGTCCCGCCGCTTGTCCAGGTAGAGGGCACTGGTGAGGTGTTCGAGGTAGACGATGTCGGGCAGGTCGGGTTCGGCGAACCGCAGCAGGGCGAACGCACCGCCTGCCGCGGCGTGGCCTCCGAGGTGGAACGGCACGACCTGCACCGTGACGTTCGGCAGCTCGGTCAGCTCGATCAGGTGGCGGAGCTGCGCGCGCATCACCCGCCGCCCGCCGAGCGGCCGGCGCAGCGCCGCCTCGTCGACGACGACCCACAGGTTGGGTGCCTGAGGTTGGGTGAGGAGCCGCTGCCGCGTCATCCGGAGGCTGACGCGGCGCTCGACCTCTTCGCTGGACACGGCGGGATCGCCGAGTTGGCTCACGGCGTGGGCGTAGTCCTCGGTTTGGAGCAGGCCGGGGAGGAACTGGACCTCGTAGGTGCGGATGATGCAGGCCGCCTGCTCCAAGCCGACGTACACCTCGCACCAACTCGGCAGGACATCGCCGTACTTGTGCCACCAGTCGGGCGCGTTGGCCTGCCGGGCGAGGGCGAGGAACACCTCTCGTTCGTGCTCCTCGGTGACGCCGTAGAGGGTGAGCAGGTCGGTCAGGTCGCGTTCCTTGAAGCTCACCCGACCCAGCTCGATACGGCTGATCTTGGCGTCGGAACCCCGGATCACCTTCCCGGCGGCTTCCCGGGTGATCCCGCTCGCCTCCCGGTGCCGGCGTAGCTGAGCGCCCACCACGATGCGCAACGCCGTCGGCCCGCCCTGCGGCTGATCATCCTCACACCTTCGGGACGGCGCGTGGCCCGGCTGCGCTGCGATCATGGTTGTCCCCCAGTCAGGTGAAAGTAGGCGCCCTCAGTGTCCACGACCCGTCAGACGCTGTACAGGCCGTCGCGTTCCACCGCACGCCGCACGGGGCCGTCCCCCAGCCGTGTCGGTCAGGTCACCGCTCGGCGCTGCCCACGGCCCGTTCACCGTGTCCTCCCGTGTCCTCCCCCGGAAAGGCTGATCCGCCGGCATGTCATGCCGGCGGATCAGCCACCGTTCCTCAGGCTCGGCAACCCATGGGCTGGGCGCTAGCCGACCAGACCGTCGAACTCGCCCGCCTTCATGCCGTGGAGGAACATGGTGAACTCGGCACGGGTGTAGACCAGCGCCGGACCATCCGGGTACCGGGAGTTGCGGACGGCGACCCCGCCGTCTGGCAGCTCTGCCAGCTCGACACAGTTCCCGTAGGGGTTGCTGTAGCTGCTCTTGCGCCAGGTCACCCCAAGGATCCGGGTCGCCGGGTCGCCGCTCTCGATCTGATGCATCTCCGCCTCCCACAAAAGTTTCGACAGCCGCGACACCCGCTGTGCGGGTCCGGCTGGCTCGTCCATCCCACGGTCGCAGCGCACATGCAGGTACATGTGTACATGCATCTGTTCTTGCAGCGGCAAGGTACGCCCGGCACAATGACGTCTGCAAGTGCAGTTGCCACCCACCACCCGACGAGGTCGCCGAGATCGTCCTCGTTCCACCGCCTGGCAACCGGAGGTATCCGCAATGGGGCCTGTGGCCTCCCGATGCAGCCCGCTGACGGTCTCGGTCGCCTGTCGCGCCGACGGCCAGGTCCACGAGGTCACCGACGAGGCGATAGCCGCAGGTGGCGCCGCCTCCCGGTGGTACTGGCAGGCGCTGTGCGGCCATATGGTGTGTCCAGCGCCCCTCGTCACGCCGGGCGGGGGGGCATGCCGCCGCTGCGCCAGCGTCCTGCGGCCCGACCAGGTCGCCCCGTCGCCGAAACGGCGGTAGCGGGCGCCGAAACGGCGGTAGTGGCGGTGACACCGCTCATGGCGCGCCAGCCTCGCCGACGCCTCGGCCGGTTCAGTCCACCAGCGCCTGGTAGACCAGCGCCCGTAGCTGTGAGCGGATCGGGTGGCTGCTCGACGGCATCAGTTGGGTGAAGAACATCGCGGTCACCTGTTCGGTCGGGTCGACCCAGAACGTGGTGCTCGCCGCCCCACCCCATCCGAACTCGCCCTCGCTGAGGAGCTGCCTGGCTTTCACCGGGTCGACCACCACGGCGAAACCCAGCCCGAACCCCACCCCGTCGAAAGGCATCTCGGCGTACAGCGGCCGGCCGAAAGCCTCCAGGTCGGCCCCGCCCGGCAGGTGATTACGGGTCATGTAGGCGAGGGTGCGGTTGCCGAGCAGGCGCACCCCGTCCAGCTCCCCGCCGCGCAGCAGCAACTGCGTGAAGCGGTGATAGTCCGCGGCGGTCGAGACCAGACCGCCGCCGCCGGACAGACAGCTCGGCGGCTGCCGGAATGGTTCGCCCAACGGATCGAAGCGCACCGCGCGCCGGCTCACCGGTTCCGCGACGTACAGCGCGGCGAGCCGGTCGTCGTCGACCCAGAACGCGGTGTCGACCATGCCCAGCGGGCGGAAGATCCGCTCCGCGAGAAACGCGTCCAGCGACTGGCCCGACACCACCTCGACCAGTCGCCCCAGCACGTCGGTCGCCACCGAGTAGTTCCACTCCGCGCCGGGCTGGAACATCAGTGGCAGCCCGGCCCAGGCTTCACAACATCCGGCCAGGTCCATGCCGGGCGGGGTCACCCACTCGAACCCGGCCGCGCGGTACATCGCGTCCACCGGATGGGCGTGGTGGAAACCGTAGGTCAGACCCGCGGTGTGGGTGAACAGGTGCCAGACCCGCACCGGCTCGGTCGCCGGCACGGTCAGCGGCCGCGCAGCCGAGCCCCTGGTGTACACCCGCACGTCGGCGAAGGACGGGATGTAACGCGCGACCGGGTCGGTGAGCTCGAAGCGGCCCTCCTCCCACAGCGTCATCGCGGCGACCGAGGTGATCGGCTTGGTCATCGAGTAGATCCGCCAGCGGGTGTCGACCTCGACGGGCAGGCCCGCCTCGACGTCCCGGTAGCCGCTGGCGGCCAGGTGCACGACGTTGCCGCCGCGGGTCACCACGACCAGCCAGCCGGGCAACCGGCCGTCGTCGGTATAGCGGGCGAGGTGCCGGTCGATGCGGGTCAGCCGCGCGGCGTCGAACCCGGCCTCCTCGGGTGCCACGTCGACCGTCAACTCGGCCACCGGCGGGTCCTCCTCGGGGGACGGCGCTGCGCGGGTCCACCGGCGCGTCAGCGCAGCGGGACGGCAAGGGCGACGAGCCTACTGTCAGGCTGCCCGACCCGCCGGGCACCGGTAGAGGGTCTGCGGAGCGTCGAACCACCCGCCACCCGCGCGAGCCGCGCCGGTCGAGCCACCGTAGGCGCTCGGATCCACCACCGCGCAGTGCCGCGCCACCCACGTCTCGCGGGCTTGCGCGGCGCTGCCGCGGCCGAACCCGGCGGCGAGCCCACCGGCGGGCGACCCGCGGCCACCACCCACCGCGCTCGGACCGAGTACGTACCGCAGCTTCCCCGTGGTCACCCAGCGCGCCAACGCCGGAACGGTCGGCGCGTTGTCCGAGCCCATGAACCCACCCATACCGATCACGGTGGCGTTGCTGTCGATGATAAACGGCGCGGCCTGCATCGCACCGCCCTCGATGGCGAGCGTGATCGCGGCATGCGGGGCGTGCGTGGTGGCGTAGTCGAGGATCCGCGCTTCTCCGACGGGCAGGCTGCCCTGGGTGAACCCGCCGAAGCCGGGACCGGCGTCCGGACCGACGTCCGGCCGGCCGTCCCCGGAACCGCCCGGGTGGCCGGACACGCCACCAAGGGGGCCGCCCCGCAAGCCGCCCCGCAAGCCGCCGAGGAAGCCGGTCGCCGGTCCCGCCGCGGCCATCACGCCACCTGTGCGGGCGCCGAAGGCGGTGGCCGTCGACCAGACGGCCGGCACGATCAGCAGCGCCACGCCGCCGAGCGCCAGCCCGGCCCAACTCGACGCGGCGGCCTGGGCTCGCCGCGTCGGGCTCGCCGCGCCCAGCG
>JAVKSM010000028.1:0-28716 GCA_039583705.1 Pseudonocardiaceae bacterium | reverse complement strand
GACGCCGCGGACCTCGCGCGGCCGGGGCCGCGGCGGGCGGTGCTGGACGCCGTGGACATCGCCCTGCACCACGGGGCCACGCCCGTCACCTACGCAGGCCTCGGCAGGGACGTCCCCGGCAGGGACACCCCCGGCCGGACCTGCCGGACACCCGCAACGGTCAGGGTGTGACGGCCTTGCCGCGCGGCAACACCGCCACCTCGGTGCCCTCGGGCGCGAGCCGGGTGAAGTGCTCGTAGTACTTCTCGGGGCGGGCGAGCAGCGCCTCGTGGATGGGGACGGCGACCCGGGGCGCCACCGCGCGCAGGTAGTCCACAGCCTCGGAGATCTTCAGCCACGGCGCGGCGGTCGGCAGCAGCAGCACGTCGACCGGCCGCTCCGGCGGCGTGAACGAGTCGCCGGGGTGCAGGTAGGAGCCGTCGACCAGGTAGGCGTTGTTGTCGATCGTCGGGAGGTCGGGGTGGATGACGGCGTGATCGCCGCCGAGCACCTCCACCCCGGCGCCGGCGAGCTGCAGGTGCTCGCCGGGCCGGACGACCTGGGCCTCGACGCCGCGCTCCGCGAGCTGTGACGCGGTCCCGGCATCGGCGACCAGCACCGCGTCGGGGTTGGTCACGAGCATGCCGGGCAGCCGGTCGACGTCGACGTGGTCGGGGTGCTGGTGGGTGAGCAGGATCGCGTCCAGCCCGACGAGGGTCTCGAACCCCGAGGAATAGTCGCCCGGGTCGAAGAGCAGTCGGGCGGAGGTCCCATCGGGATAGGACAGGGCGAGCAGGACGCACGAGTGCCCGAAGTGAACGATCTCCATCCGGCGGTTCTCCCTGGCTGGCGTTCTCCCTGACGGGGGTACTCCCTCACGGCGGTCACCGGACAGCTTCGCATGCGAGGCGCGGCCTCGCCTCCGGCACGCGGGATCCCATAAGGTCGCCCGGGATGACCGAGACCCCCTACCGCTACAGCGCCGCTGCGCGCTGCGCGACATGTGCCCGGCGAGCCGTGCTCACCGGGGACATGGCCGCCGGGCTGGCACGAGTCTCGCGCGGCCGCCTCGGGGTGTTCACCTGCCCCGACGGCAACGGTTGGCACGTGTGGAACCCGGACGTGGAACAGCCCGCACCCGACCCGCTCGAGGGGTGAGCTTCCGGCTCCCGCGGACGAGGGCGCAGGGGCCGGGTGACGAGGGCGGACCGGGTAGCGGAACGGTAACCTCGGGCAGCGTGGCGAGAGTGGTCGTGGACGTCATGCCCAAGCCGGAGATCCTCGACCCGCAGGGCAAGGCGGTGGCCGGTGCGATGGCCCGGCTGGGGTTCACCGGGGTGCACGACGTGCGGCAGGGCAAGCACTTCGAGCTCGACGTCGAGGACGGTCTGGACGACGAGACGCTGCACCGGATCGCCACGATGCTGCTCGCCAACCCGGTGATCGAGGACTGGGCCGTCCGGTGGGTCGGGGACGAGCCGGGCACCGACGGGGAGACCCCGGGGTGACCGGGCGCATCGGCGTGATCACGTTTCCCGGGACGTTGGACGACGTCGACGCCGCGCGGGCGGTCCGGCTGGCCGGCGGCGAGGCGGTGCGGCTGTGGCACGGCGACGACGACCTGCGCGGCGTGGCCGCCGTGATCCTCCCCGGCGGGTTCTCCTACGGCGACTACCTGCGGGCCGGCGCGATCGCCGCCTTCGCCCCGGTGATGCGCCCTGTCCTCGACGCGGCGCGGCGCGGGATGCCGGTGCTGGGCATCTGCAACGGGTTTCAGATCCTGTGCGAGGCGGGGCTGCTGCCCGGCGCGCTGGTGCGCAACGCCGGGCTGCGGTTCGTCTGCCGGGAGGTGGCGCTGCGGGTGGAGAACCGCTCGACGCCGTGGACCTCCGGCTACCGCAGCGGCGCGGAGATCACGGTGCCGCTGAAGTCCGGCGAGGGCCGCTACGTCGCCGACGAGGGCACACTCGCGGAGCTGGAGGCGGCGGGCCGGGTCGTTTTCCGCTACGTCGACCCCGCCCCCAGCGGTGCGCTGCACGACATCGCCGGGGTGTGCTCGGCCGACGGCCGGGTGGTCGGGCTGATGCCGCACCCGGAGCACGCCGTCGACCCGCTCACCGGCCCCGGCGCGGACGGCCTTGCCGTGTTCGCCTCGGTGTTCGCCTCGGTGGTCGACGCTGAGCTGCGCGAGGACCGGATGTGACCCACCTGGCCAGCACGACCGACACCGTCGAGAAGGCGTCCGCCACCCCCGGAGCTCCGCAGCCCTGGCGGGAGCTGGGCCTGCGGGCGGAGGAGTACGCCAGGATCCGGCAGATCCTCGGCCGCCGTCCGACCGAGGCCGAGCTGGCCGTGTACTCGGTGATGTGGAGCGAGCACTGCTCCTACAAGTCCTCCAAGGTGCACCTGGGCTACTTCGGGCAGACGACGGCGCCGGCGGTGCGGGAGCGGATGCTCGCCGGCATCGGGGAGAACGCCGGCGTGGTCGACATCGGCGACGGCTGGGCCGCCACCTTCAAGATCGAGAGCCACAACCATCCGTCCTACGTGGAGCCCTACCAGGGAGCCGCGACCGGCGTCGGTGGGATCGTGCGGGACGTCCTGGCCATGGGTGCCCGCCCCATCGGGGTGGTCGACCCGTTGCGCTTCGGGCCGGCGGGCGCGCCCGACACCGCCCGGGTGCTTCCCGGGGTGGTCGCCGGCGTCGGGGGCTACGGCAACCGCCTCGGGCTGCCCACCATCGGCGGCGAGCTGGTCTTCGACGCCTCCTACGCGGGAAACCCGCTGGTCAACGTGCTGTGCGTGGGAGCGATGCGGACCGAGCAACTGCACCTGGCCCGCGCGCGGGGGGTGGGCAACAAGGTGGTCCTCTTCGGGGCGAGCACCGGCCGCGACGGCATCGGCGGAGTGTCGGTGCTGGCCTCGCAGACCTTCAGCGGGGAGGGGAGCGGACGCCGCAAGCTGCCGTCGGTGCAGGTCGGTGACCCGTTCACGGAGAAGGTGCTCGTCGAGTGCTGCCTGGAGCTGTTCGCCGCCGGGCTGGTCGCCGGCATCCAGGACCTCGGCGGCGCCGGGCTGTCGTGCGCGACGAGCGAGCTGGCGAGCGCCGGGGACGGCGGGATGAGCGTGACGCTGGACGCGGTCCCGGTGCGTGCCACGGGGATGACCCCGGCGGAGATCCTGTCCAGCGAGTCCCAGGAGCGGATGTGCGCCGTCGTGCGACCGGCCGACGTGGCCGGGTTCCTCGCGGTGTGCGCGAAGTGGGAGGTTCCCGCCACCGTGATCGGCGAGGTGACCGACAGCGGTCGGCTGGTGGTCACCTGGCACGGTGAGACGGTCGTCGACGTGCCGCCACGCACCGTGGCGCACGAGGGTCCGACCTACCACCGCCCGCTCCGCCGCCCGCCCACCCAGGACGAGCTGCGCGCGGCCACCCCGGACCGGTTGCGACGACCGTCCACCCCGGAGGAGCTTCGGGCCACGATCCTGGCGATGGCGGCCTCGCCGAACCTCTGTTCCCGGTCCTGGGTGAGCGACCAGTACGACCGCTACGTCCGCGGCAACACGGTCTGCGCCCAGGGCGCTGACGCCGGGGTGCTGCGGGTGGACGAGACCAGCCAGCGCGGGGTGGCGGTGGCCACCGACTGCAACGCCCGGTTCTGCGCGCTGGACCCCTACCTGGGGGCGCAGCTTGCGCTGGCGGAGGCCTACCGCAACGTCGCGACCAGCGGCGCGGTACCGGTGGCGGTCACCAACTGCCTCAACTTCGGCTCGCCGGAGGATCCCGGGGTGATGTGGCAGTTCCAGCAGGCGGTGTGTGGCCTCGCCGACGGCGCCGCGGTGCTGGGCATCCCGGTCACCGGCGGCAACGTCAGCTTCTACAACCAGACCGGCTCCACCCCGATCCTGCCCACGCCCGTAGTGGGCGTGCTCGGCGTGCTCGACGACGTGCGCCGACGCATCCCGGTCGGAGTCGGCCTGGCCGGGGACGGGCTGTGGCTGCTCGGGCGGACCCGGGACGAGCTCGGCGGCAGCGAGTGGGCCCACGTCGTGCACGGCCACCTCGGCGGCCATCCGCCCGAGGTCGACCTCGCGGCGGAGGCCGCGCTGGCGCGCCTGCTCGCGTCAGCCGCGCGGGAGGGGGCGCTGCGGCGGGCGCACGACCTGTCCGAGGGCGGGTTGGCGCAGGCGCTGGTCGAGGCGTGCCTGGCCAGCGACACCGGCGCCCAGGTCACGCTGCCGGGGGAGGCGTTCGTGGCGTTGTTCGCGGAGTCGAGCGCCCGGGTGCTGGTCGCGGTGCCGCCGGCGGCAGCGCAGCGGTTCCTCGACCTGTGCGGCGAGGTTCCCCACGTCCGGCTCGGCGTGGCCGGCGGCGGCTCCTTGGAGATCGACGGGCTGCCGCGGCTCGGACTGGCGGAGCTGCGCGGCGCCTGGGATGCCACCCTGCCTGCCCTCTTCGGCTGACCCGAGGGGACACCGGCTAACACCGGCCGGGCCCGGACCGATGAGAACGGTGTCCGGCCGGCCAGGAGGTGAGCCGTGGCCCCTCCGAGGTGGGCGCCACCCGAGATCGACACGGAGCGGGCGAGCGCGTCCCGCATGTACGACTACTTCCTCGGCGGCTCGCACAACTTCCGGATCGACCGGGAGGTGGCCGAGAAGACCCGCAAGCACATGCCTGACCTGCCCGAGCTCATGCAGGTCAACCGGGCGTTCCTGCGCCGGGCGGTGCGCCACTGCGTGGCCGCCGGCATCGACCAGTTCCTCGACCTGGGCTCGGGCATCCCCACGGTCGGCAACGTCCACGAGGTCGCCCAGCAGCGCAACCCGGCTGTCCGGGTCGTCTACGTGGACGCCGACCCGGTCGCGATCGCGCACAGCCGGGCGATCCTCACCGGCAACATCCGGGCGACGGCCATCCAGGCCGACCTGCGCGACCCGGACTCGGTGCTCGGCCACCCGGAGCTGCGACGGCTCCTCGACCTCACCCGGCCAGTGGCGCTGCTCATGGTCGCGGTGCTGCACTTCGTCCCCGACGCCTGCGCTCCGGCCGAGGTCATCGGCCGGTTCCGGGCCGCGCTCGCCCCGGGCAGCCGGCTGGTCATCTCGCACGGCAGCTATGGCGACTCGAACCGTCCAGAGATCGCCGAGGCGATCGAGGTGTACGTCCGGGCAGGCACCCCGTTCCTCTACCGGACCCGGGAGGAGATCACGGCGTTCTTCGAGGGATTCGAGCCGGTCGATCCGGGGATCGTGCAGTTGCCGCTGTGGCGCCCGGAGCGCGGCGATCGCGTGGGGGAGGAAGCGAGGCGGTTCCCGGGTTTCGCGGGGGTCGGCCGGCTCCGGCACCCGGGGTCCCTACGGTGAGCGCTCCCGGCGTCCCTACGGTGAGGGTGTGGCGACCCGCCGCCCGGACCGGGCCGAACTCGTCGAGGCGCTGGCCGCCGTCGGCGACTGGCTGGACGGCAGGGGCGAGCAACCGGAGCGGAGCACGCTGGCCCGCGCGGTCCGGGTGAGCACCCGGGCGCTCGCGGCGCAAGCCCGAGGGTCCGCCGTCGAGCTGCGGGTGCCACCGTTCGCCGCTGTGCAGTGTGTCACGGGGCCGCGACACGTTCGGGGGACCCCCCCGAACGTCGTGGAGACCGACCCGCACACCTGGCTTGCGATCGCGACCGGCCGCCTGAGCTGGGACGGCGCGCTGCGCAGCGGCCGGCTCGCGGTCTCGGGAATCCGGGCAGCGGAGCTCCGATGGTGGCTGCCTGTAGACCACAGGCTCCACTGAAGCGGGTCAGTTACGCCGACAGTGTGAGGACCGTATGCTGTCGGCGACCGCAAGCTACAACCGGGGAAGGGGCGGGAATCGAGTGTCTCCTGCCGAGTCCCGCCACCGGTTGCCGCAGCTTTCTCCCGGTCCCCGCGAGAGCGCGGAGAGCGAGGCCGGGTCGATGTGGGCTGCGTGCCGGCAGGACTTCGCCCACCGCTGGGCCGACGCCGTCACGGGCACCAGCTACGTGCCGCTCGGCACCGACGAGCTGGTCGCCCACCTGCTCGGGCTGACCCACCGCCTCGTCGAGTCGCTGCTCGCCCCCGAGTTCGACCCGGAGCCGGCGCGAGCCGTCGGAAGCGACCTCGTCGCCGCCCACTTCACCGGGACCGAAACGCTCAGCCGGACGGTCGTCCTGCTCGGCGAGCGGCTCCCGCAGATGCTGGACGGCTGGCTGCCTGACGCGGCTACCCGGGTCACCCGGCTCACCGGAGCGCTGGCCGGCGGCTACGCGGGGGCGCTCAAGGAGCGCACCCTGGACGAGCAGGAGGCGATCCGCAACGCGATGCTCGCGGCCAGGCGCGATGTCGAACGCGAGCGGATCGTCAGCGAGGCCCGGTTCCGGGCGGTGTTCACCGAGGCCGCGATCGGCATCGCGATCTCCGACCTGCGCGGCAACATCCTCGAGGTCAACCCGGCACTCATGCGGATGTTCCGCTACAGCGCCGAGGAGTTCCGGCGACGGAACGTCAGAGAGTTCGTGCACCCCGAGGACGCGGCCAGCATCTGGCTGGCCTACGAGCAGGTGATGAGCGGCGAGCTGGACCACTACCACACCGAGAAGCGTTTCTTCCGCGCCGACGGTGAGCTGATCTGGACCCACCTGACCTCCTCCCTGGTGCGCGACGCGGACGGCACCCCGTCGTTTCAGGTGGCCCTCATGGAGGACGTCACCGAGCAGAAGCGGTTGCAGGCCAGGGTGGAGCACCAGAGCTTCCACGACCCGCTGACCCGGCTGCCGAACCGGGCGCTGTTCGCCGACCACCTGGCGCGCGTGTTCGGCGAGGCGGGGCCGTACCACCGGATCGGGCTGTGCTTCCTCGACCTCGACGGCTTCAAGGACGTCAACGACAGGCTCGGGCACGACATGGGCGACGAGCTGCTGGTAGCGGTGGCGGCCCGGCTGGCCCGCTGCTGTGGGCCGCGGCAGCTCGTCGCCCGGATGGGCGGGGACGAGTTCGTCATCCTCGTCGAGGGCTCCTCCGGACCCGACGAGGTGGTGGGGCTGGCCGAGGACATCCAGGGCGTGCTCAGGCCACCGGTGCGGGTCGGCGACCACGAGCTGACGGTCACCGCGAGCATCGGCATCGTCGAGCGGCCGGTCACCGAGGCCAGCGCCGCCGAGCTCATGCAGGCCGCCGACATGACGCTGTACTGGGCGAAGGCCGACGGCAGGAACCGCTACGCCGTCTTCGACCCCAGCCGCAATGCCCGGGAGATGGACCGCCTCACGCTGTCGGCGGCGATGCCGGGAGCGGTCGACCGCGACGAGTTCGTCGTCGAGTACCAACCACTGGTCGCGCTGACCGACGGAGCGCTGCGGGGGGTGGAGGCGCTGGTGCGCTGGCGCCACCCGACGTTCGGGCTGCTCGGGCCGGACCGGTTCATCGGGCTGGCGGAGGAGACCGGCGTGATCGTCCCGCTGGGACGCTGGGTGCTCGCCCGGTCCTGCGAGCAGGCCCGCCGTTGGCGGGACGCATTCGGCACCGACGCCCCGTTCGTCAGCGTCAACCTGGCACCGCGGCAGCTCTACGAGAAGGGCCTGGTGGCCGACGTCACGGCGATCCTGGCCGGGACCGGGCTGGACCCGTCCAGCTTGCAGCTCGAGCTCACCGAGCGGGCCGTCATGGGCGATGAGGCCGGCCCGCGCGCGGCATTGACCGAGTTGCACGACATGGGGGTGCGCATCGCCATCGACGATTTCGGCACGGGCTACTCCAACCTGTCCTACCTGCGGCGGCTGCCGGTGACCGGGCTCAAGCTCGACGGGTCCTTCGCCGACGGCCTGCGGCGCTCCGAGGAGACCGACACGACCGACGAGCGGATCGTGGCGACGCTGGTGACACTGGCACACGCGCTGGACCTCACCGTCACCGCCGAGGGCATCGAGACCGCGGCCCAGGTGGAGCGGCTGCGTGCGCTGCGCTGCGACGCCGGCCAGGGCTGGTTCTTCGCCCCGGCGAGCGCGCCCGAGCGCATCGAAGCCATGCTGCGGGCCGCCGTCCCGCTGGGCACGGTCGGCTGAGCCGACGATCAGACCACGGTCGGCTGAGCCGACGATCAGACCACGGTCGGCTGAGCCGACGATCAGACCGACGCGGGGCCCGCGCTGGCCCCTACACTGAGGTGATCCGACGTCATCGACGGGAGCCCAGGGTGGTCGCAGCCGGGGACGACCAGCGCCAGGACACCGCTACCGACATCAGCCCTCCCACCGAGCGGCTCGATCCCGCGCAGCCTGACCGCGAGCCCCGGGAGGAGTGTGGCGTGTTCGGGGTGTGGGCGCCCGGTGAGGAGGTCGCCAAGCTGACCTACTTCGGCCTCTTCGCGCTGCAACACCGGGGGCAGGAGGCAGCCGGGATCGCGGTGAGCGACGGCCGGCAGGTCGTGGTGTTCAAGGATCTGGGGCTGGTCAGCCAGGTCTTCGACGAGCAGACGCTGTCCTGTATGCCGGGCCATCTCGCCGTCGGCCACGTCCGCTACTCGACCACGGGCGCGACGACCTGGGAGAACGCCCAGCCGACGTTCCGCACGACACCGACCGGCCGCGGGCTGGTGCTGGGCCACAACGGAAACCTCGTCAACGTCGCCGAGCTGCGCGGCCGCTGCCGCGCAGCTCGGCGATCAGTGCCGGCCACGACGGACTCCGACATCATCTGCGGGCTGCTCGCCGACGCGTGCATCGACCTCGGGGTCACCGCCCTCGGGGTCGAGGAGGCCGCGGTGGCGCTGCTGCCCGAGCTGGTCGGGGCGTTCAGCCTGGTGTTCGCCGACGAGCACACGCTCTACGCCGCCCGCGACCGCCACGGGGTACGGCCGCTGGTGCTCGGCCGGTTGGAGCGGGGCTGGGTCGTCGCCAGCGAGACCGCCGCGCTGGACATCGTCGGCGCCTCGTTGGTCCGGGAGGTCGAGCCGGGCGAGCTGCTGGCCATCGACGCCGACGGCCTGCGCAGCGCGCGTTTCGCGGCGCCGGAACCCAAGGGCTGCCTGTTCGAGTACGTCTACCTCGCGCGGCCGGACACGACGATCTCCGGCCGCTCGGTGCACGCCGTCCGGGTCGAGATCGGGCGGCGGCTGGCCGGGGAGCACCCGGCGCGGGCCGACCTCGTCATCCCCGTCCCCGAGTCGGGGACTCCGGCCGCGATCGGCTACGCCCAGGCCTCCGGGCTCCCCTACGGCCAGGGCCTGGTGAAGAACTCCTACGTCGGACGGACGTTCATCCAGCCCTCCCAGACCATCCGCCAGCTCGGCATCCGGCTCAAGCTCAACCCACTGCGCGAAGTGATCCGCGGCCAGCGGCTGGTCGTGGTCGACGACTCCATCGTGCGTGGCAACACGCAGCGGGCGATCGTCCGGATGCTGCGCGAGGCCGGCGCCGTGGAGGTCCACGTCCGGATCGCGTCGCCGCCGGTCCGCTGGCCGTGCTTCTACGGCATCGACTTCGCCTCCCGGACCGAGCTCATCGCCGCGGGCCGCGGCGTCGATGACGCGGTGGACGCGGTGGACGCGGTGGACATGGTGGGCGCGGAGGACGTGGACGTCGAGGGCGTGTGCCGCTCGATCGGAGCCGACTCGCTGGGGTACCTGTCGCTGGACGGGCTGGTCGCCGCCTCTGAGCAGGCCCGTACCCGGCTGTGCGCCGCCTGCTTCGACGGCCACTACCCGATCCCGCTGCCGGAGGCCGCGAAGGCGGGCAAGCACCTGCTGGAGGAGCTGGCCGCTGCGGGTGGGGCGCTGAGCCGACCGTGACCCACACCGGGACGACCCAGACCGGGACGACTGGGGCGAACTACGCCGCCGCCGGGGTCGACATCGAGGCCGGGGAGCGGGCGGTGGACCGGCTGCGCCCGCTCGCGGAGGCGACGGCCCGCCCGGAGGTGCTCGGCGGCGTCGGCGGCTTCGTCGGGTTGTTCGCGCTGCGCGCCGGACGGTACCGGGACCCGGTGTTGGCGGCGTCCACCGACGGCGTCGGCACCAAGATCGCCGTGGCGCAGGCGGTGGACAAGCACGACACGGTCGGGCTGGACCTCGTCGCGATGGTCGCCGACGACGTCGTGGTCTGCGGCGCCGAGCCGTTGTTCCTGCAGGACTACATCGCCGTCGGCAAGCTCGTGCCGGACAGGGTCGCGGCGATCGTGGCCGGGATCGCGGCCGGATGCCAGCAGGTGGGTTGCGCGCTGCTGGGCGGCGAGACCGCCGAGCACCCCGGGGTCATGGAGGCCGGTCACTACGACCTGTCGGCCACCTGCGTCGGGATCGTCGAGGCGGACCGCCTGCTCGGACCGGACCGGGTGCGGCCAGGTGACACGGTGATCGCGCTGGGCGCCTCCGGCCTGCACTCCAACGGCTACTCCTTGGCCCGCCAGGTGCTGCTGGAGATCGGGCACATGTCGCTGGCCGGCCATGTCGAGGAGTTCGGCCGCACGCTGGCCGAGGAGCTGCTCGAGCCGACCCGGATCTACGCCAGGGACTGCCTGGCGGTGGCCGCCGAGACCGAGGTCCGCACGTTCGCGCACATCACCGGCGGCGGGTTGTGCGGCAACCTGGGGCGGGTCCTGCCGCGGGGGTTGGTGGCCGTGCTGGAGCGGGGCACCTGGACCCCGGCGCCGGTGTTCAAGCTCATCGCGGGCCGCGGCCGGGTGGAGCGCGCGGAGATGGAGCGCACCTTCAACATGGGCGTGGGCATGGTGGCTGTGGTGGCGCCGGATGACGTCGACCGCACCCTCGCCGTGCTGACGGCGCGCCACGTGTCGGCGTGGGTGCTGGGCGACGTGCACCGGGCCCGCGACGTCGCGGAGGCCGGCGACGCGGGCGGCCCGCGCGCGGTGCTGCGCGGCGAGCACCCCCGTTTCTAATCCCTAGCGGCGGTATTCGTCGTACTCGTCCTCTGCCGGCGTCTCGTCGAACCGCTCGCGGAAGCCGTCGTCTGTGGAGTTGCCGGACAGCTCGCGCTGCAGCGCTTCGAAGTCCGTGGTGGGGGAGCTGTACTTGAGCTCTCGGGCCACCTTCGTCTGCTTGGCCTTTGCCCGGCCGCGCCCCATGGCTCGACCCCCTCACACAGGGGCGGGGCGGCCGGGGAAGTCGGCGGCCCCGCTCGTCTCGGCATATTCGTCCTGCCCTCCACCGTACCGCGCGAGCGGTACGGCATGCATGTGACGTGCCTTCGCGGCGTGGCACCATCACCAGTCGTGCCCGCACCCTTGCTCTGTTATCTCCGCGTGTACGAACCGCTGCGGGTGTTCCTGGGGGAGGCGGCCACGCGCGTCCGGGCTGCCCTGGCCAGCGGGCCGGTGCCGGCGGAGCGGGCGGGTGAACGGGACCGGGAGCTGTGCCTGCGCTCCCAGCTCGCCGTGCCGACCCGGCTGCTGCCCGGGGAACGTGCTGACGGCACGCCGCTGCCGAACGCGCCGCTGGACGTCCTCGTGGCCGACGGGGGTGAGGTGGGCGATGACACCCTGGTCTGCCCGCTGGACACCCGGCCGCGGGCGGCCGCCGCGCTCATGGGGTTCCTCACCACCGAGCCGGCGGCGGTGCGGAGGGCGGCGCTGAGCGGCAGCGCGACCGGCGGGCTGTCGGAGTCCGCGGTGCGGGCCCGGGCGGAGGCGGTCGTCGCCGAGCTGGGGCCAGCAGCCACCCATGTCGTGTCGGCGACCTGGACGGTGCCGTTGCCGTGGTTCACCCTCGTCGAGCCCGCCGCCAGGGTGCTGACGCTGACGCCCCGGCACCGGCGGCGGGTGTACTGGAGGGCGCCGATCGGCCTCGCCCGGCGGCGGGCGGAGGCGGCGCACACGGTGGTGGCCGCGGCCTTCGGCGACGAGGGGCCAGCTCGGGTGCTGCGCGACACCGGCCGCTGGCTGGCGCGTTTCGACGAGGCGTCAGTGGTCGAGCTGGACTACGGCGGGCTGGTGCACCTGCTCGATGACGACGCGCTGCGCGGCGACACCTCGGCAGCCGACGTGCACGGCGCGGTCCAGGCGATCCAGAGTGGGGATTCCGAGCAGGCGGCGACGTGCTACCGGCAGCTCCGCGGGTTCTGGTCGGTGGTGGCCGCCCACGAACACGCCAACTGACCCGGGAGCGCCGCCGTGCCCGGCGGTCCGCTCGCTCACCCCTTGAGCCGGCGCATCGCCGCGCGTCCGGGTGGCTCGCCGGTCTCCGGGGGCACCGAGTCCGGGTCCACTGCGACCGGGCCGATCCCGTCGACCTCCAGCGCGGCGGCGGGGCTCACCGACGACTTGAGCAGCGTCAGCGCGACCGCGCCGAGCTCGTGGTGACGCACCGCGGTGCCGACCCGCCCGACCGCCCGCGCGCCGACGCGCACCGCGGTGGCGACGGCCGGCAGCTCCAGGTCGGCCGAGGCCAGGTGCAGCAGCAGCATGCGACGCGGTGGGCGCCCGACGTTGCTCACCCGGGAAATCGTCTCCTGGCCGCGGTAGCAGCCCTTGGTCAGGTGTACCGCGGAGCCGATCCAACCGACCTCGTGGGGGATGGTGCGCTCGTCGGTGTCGCGGCCCAGCCGGGGGCGCAGCGCGGCCACCCGGAGCGCCTCGAAGGCGTCGATCCCCGCGGCCGCGGCGCCGGCCTCGCGCAGCCGGATCCACCACTGCGCCAGTGCCTCCCGGGGGACGAGCAGGTCGGCGGCGTCCCGACCGGGCCACGGCATCCGCCGCACGAGGCCGCCACCGGGCAGGGCCGTGCTCGCGTATGCGCCGTCCGGGACCGGTGCGTCGGCCGCGGTCAGGACGTCCGGGGTGGCCGGCCCGACGACGGAGAGCACCGCCAGCTCCCCGGAGACCTCGCGGAGGGCCACGTCGGACCAGAACCGCATCGAGTCCAGGTACGACAGCAGCGGCGCGCCCCGCCCCGGCTCGGTGTCCAGCCAGACACAACCGGCCACGTGGGACAGCACGACGTGGTGCTCGACGCGGCCGTGGGCGTCCAGCACCAGGGCCTCCGCGCCCGCGCCGTCGGGCAGCTCCGCGACGTGCTGGGACAGCAGCAGGTGCAGCCACGACAGCCGGTCCTGGCCGGTCACCGCGAGTGCCGAGCGGTGGCTGCGGTCCACGACACCGGCGGCGCGGTCCATCCGGCGCTGCTCGGCCAGCGGGTCGCCGTAGTGGGCGGCGACGCCGGCGTCGGCTCCGTCCGCCTCGGCGGCGACCGCACCGGGCAGCTCCACCAGCGGCGACCGGGTCATCCGGTCCCCTCGGCGGTGGCGCAGCCCCGGCAGCGTCCGGTGAGCGCGGCGTGCCCGGCATCCAGCTCGAACCCGCAGCCGACCCGCAACCGGTCGACGAGCTCGTCGAGCAGCCCGAGCGGCGCCTCCCGCACCTCGCCGCAGCGGTGACACACCAGGTGCACGTGCTCGTGCGCGGCGCTGGCGTAGGTCGGGGCGCCGTGCCCGAGATGGGTGTGACGGACCATGCCGAGCTGCTCGAGCAGGTCCAGCGTGCGGTACACGGTGGTGATGTTGACGGCTGGCGCGGTGCGCTGCACCTGCGCGCACACCGTCTCCGGGGTGGCGTGGCCCAGCTCCCGCACCGCGTCGAGCACGAGCTGACGCTGCGGGGTCATGCGCAGGCCCCGTTTGTGCAGGGTCCGCTTGAGCGCCGCCGACGGCAGGGTGTCCACGGGGTCGGGGTCCACCTGCCACATGGTAGGCCGCGTACCGTCCTACCCGGCGACCCGCCGCAACCGGGCGGACGTGTGCGGCTGGCGGGGCTGCCCGACCATCGCCCGCTCCTCGACGTAACCGAGGTCCCCGCCTTCGACGATCCCGTAGAGCCGGTGCGCGGCGGTGACCTCCTTGGCCGACGCGGTGCGCACCACGGCGTCGGTGGCGATCTCCCAGGACGTCGGGGTGCGCACGACGCCGTAGTACAGCTCGGTGATGCCGGTGGCGTGCACGAGCAGCACCTCGAGGGTGCCGTCAGGCTGGGGGCGCCACCAGCCCTGCTCCCGCGCGGCGGGCCGCACCACCGCGCCGCCGGGACCGTCGAGCAGCCAGGCCCGGGCCTCGTAGCGCAGGAAGGGGCGGCCGTCGTGGGCGAAGACGACCTGCTGGCCGTAGGAGAACGGGCCGTCGATCGTCGGGTACTCGACCAGGCCCTCGCCGCGCCACACCCCGAGCAGCGGCACCAGCGGCTGGCACTGCGCGTGCAGTGGCGGACCCTGGCGCAGGTCGGCCGTGTCGGCGGGGATCGGCAGGTCGCCGGACAGCGGGCCGGCGGTGGCCGCCCACAGCGCCTCGCCGCCGCCGGTCACCGGCCCTCGACCCGGAACAGCCGGTACACCAGGTAGGACGTCCAGCCGAGGATTCCCGCCGACAGCGCGAGCAACGCCACGGTGTACACCCAAGCCACGGGGGAGATCATAACCCCACCTCCCCCGGTCGGTCGGGAGGACGGCCGGTCAGGCGACGGTCACCGCCACGCTGTGCAGGCCAGGGCCTCGCGCGCTCACCTCGGTCTGGCCGTTGCCGGCTCGGGACAGCACCCGGACCGTCCAGGTACCGGGCGCCGCGTAGAACCGGAAGTCTCCGGTGGGCGAGGCGACGACCTCGGCGGTGAACTCGCCGGTGCCGTCCAGCAGCCGGACGAACGCGCCGTCGACCGGCTCACCGCCGGCCAGCACCCGGCCGCTCAGCACCGTCTCCCGGGACAGGTCGACGCCGGCGGGAAGCTCCGCCGTCTGCTCGGGCGCCCCGCACATCAGGAGCCACTCCCGCCGGTGGCAGCCCCGGTTTCGATGGGCACCCCGACCAGTGAGCCGTACTCCGTCCAGCTCCCGTCGTAGTTCTTGACGTCGGAGTGGCCGAGCAGCTCGTGCAGCGCGAACCAGGTGTGGCTGCTGCGCTCGCCGATGCGGCAGTAGGCGATGGTCGACCGGGAGTCGTCCAGACCCTCGCCGCCGTAGAGCGTGCGCAGCTCCTCGTCGGAGCGGAACGTGCCGTCCTCGTTGGCGGCCTTGCTCCACGGCACGTTGAGCGCGCCGGGAATGTGCCCGCCGCGCTGCGCCTGCTCCTGCGGCAGGTGGGCGGGGGCGAGCAGCTTGCCGCTGAACTCGTCGGGCGAGCGGACGTCGACAAGGTTCTTGGATCCGATCGCCGCGACGACCTCGTCCCGGAACGCCCGGATCGACAGATCCTGGTCCTTGGCCCGGTAGGTGGTCGGCTCCCGCTTCACCTCGCCGGTCACCAGCGGCCTGCCGTCGAGCTCCCACTTCTTGCGGCCGCCGTCGAGCAGCTTGACGTCCTCGTGGCCGTAGAGCGTGAAGTACCAGTAGGCGTAGGCGGCGAACCAGTTGTTGTTGCCGCCGTAGAGCACCACGGTGTCGTCGTTTCCGATGCCCTTCTCGCCCAGCAGTTTCTCGAAGCCGGCCCGGTCGACGAAGTCGCGGCGCACCGGGTCCTGCAGCTCGGTCTTCCAGTCCAGCTTCACGGCGCCGGCGATGTGCCCGCGGTCGTAGGCGGTGGTGTCCTCGTCGACCTCGACGAACACCACCGCCTCGGTCTCGAGGTTCTGTTCTGCCCAGTCGGCGGTGACGAGGGCGTCCTGGCGACTCATGCAGCGGCTCCTTGCTTGCTCGTGGGCTTGCTCGTGGGCTTGCTCGTGGGACGGACGACGCTCCGGTACGTGTCGTGGCCGAGGCGGAAGCCAGCGGCCGGGTTGCGCACGGCGGTGGTCACCGCGAGTGCGCAGGGCCCGCTGGTGTCGCTGCGGGCCCTGGCTGCGCCGGAGCGCGGGTCGACGGCGGGGAAAGCGGACACGAGGGCTCCTGACGGGGTGGAGGGGTCTCCATCAGGGGCGGCAGTAGGCGCCGCCCGTCAGGTAGCCAGACACAGGCAGCTGCGGACGCGGCACAGGTCGACGGCGCGTCGCTTGGTCAGCGGCCAGTACACGAGGTCCACCCTACGACCCGACACTCCTCGTGGGAAGGTGTCACGGTTGGGTCTGCCCGGTCCGCGGGTCGGCGCTGACCACGAGGCCGTGGACCACCCCGCTGATCGCCAACGCCCCGTCCGTCACGGTCACGGCTGTCGGCTTCACCCCGAAGGGAAGCTTCCCCGGGTCGATCCGGGTGGAGAACGCCGCGAGCAGCGAGCGTTCCTCCGCCTCCGGCAGCGGCTTGTCGGGCTTCCCGCCGGTGCCGATCCGGACGTCGTGTGCGGTGATCTCGATCGCCTGGCCGACCAGGTCGAGCGAGGCGATGACCGACACCTCGACGGGCTGCCCGGTCACCGCGGTCGTCGCGACGAGCTGGATCGCGTCGGCCGGTTTGACCGTCGCCAGCGCAGCGGCGTCACCGGAGGAGCCGCTCGGGTCCTGGGCCGCCTGGGTGCGCAGACCGTCCAGCTCCGAGGCGCTGACCGGGGAGACCCGTAGGCCGGAGACACCGAGCAGGTCGGCCAGGTCGGCGGGTTGGATGAGCACCGTGCCCTCGGCGTCGGCCACCCGGATCGTGGTCACGGAGCCGCCCAGTACCGCCGAGAGCGGCACCCGGACCCCGTGCAGGTCGGCGCGCAGCGAGAGTTGCAGGACCCCGTACTGGATCCGGTCGGCGCTGACGGCGATGTCCCGGTAGTCCCCACTGATCGCCTGGGTGAGGAAGGGGAAGCCGTTGATCCGCACCGACGGGTCCGTCGGCAGCGAGAGCTCGGTGCGCATCTGCTGGGAGACGTGGTACTCGGCGGCCGCGGCGGTGCCGAAGTCGGCGGCGACGAGCAGCCCGACGAGCACCAGCAGCGTGATGACGACTTTCTTCATCGCGGAACCTGCGACGCGCGATGGGTCGACCCGGCGGACACAGCCGGTATTCTTCCCGACATCGACGGGGCATCGTGCCGGCACCCCGAGGAGGCCGTCGTGGAGCTGTTGCTGCTCACCGCCGACCAGGATCCGACCGCTGTGCTGCCCGCGCTCGGGCTGTTGCCCCATGCGGTGCGCGCGGCCGCGCCGGAGGTGGCCGCGTTGCTCGACGCCGGGCCGCACGACGCGGTCATCGTCGACGCCCGCACCGATCTGGCCGCCGCGCGCAGCCTGTGCCGGCTGCTGGGGAGCACCGGCATGGACGTGCCGGTGATCGCCGTGCTCACCGAGGGCGGCCTGGTCGCGGTGTCGCTGGAGTGGGGCGTGGACGAGGTCCTGCTGCCCGCCACCAGCCCCGCCGAGGTCGACACCCGGCTGCGGCTGCTGCGCGCCCGCCGGGTGGTGGACTCGGCCAACGGCGTGGGCGCGCTGGTGCTCGGCGAGCTGACCATCGACGAGGCCACCTACACGACCCGGTTGCGGGGCCGGCCGCTGGACCTGACCTACAAGGAGTTCGAGCTGCTCAAGTACCTCGCGCAGCACGCCGGGCGGGTGTTCACCCGCGCGCAGCTGCTGCAGGAGGTCTGGGGCTACGACTTCTTCGGCGGCACCCGCACGGTCGACGTGCACGTGCGGCGGCTGCGCGCCAAGCTCGGCCCGGAGCACGAGCAGCTCATCGGCACGGTGCGCAACGTCGGATACAAGTTCGTGCGTCCGGGCCGCGGCGGACTCGGCTCAGCGGCCCGCCCGATCGCCGACGCGGATGCGGACGCGGACGAGGTCAGCGAGGAGGAGCCGGCCGGGGACCCGGTCGGTTGGTCCGCCCGTGCCGCCAACCCCGTCCCCCGGCCCCGCTGACGGCGTGGTGAGGCTGACCTGGCGGTCCCGGTTGGACGCCGAGGAGACCGCCGAGGTCATCGGCCTCATCGACGAGGTCACCGAGGCGGACGCGACCGCGCCGGTCTCCGAGCACGTGTTGCTGCACCTGCGCCACGGCGGCGACGTCGAGGCCGCCCATCTGTTGGCGCGCGACGACGGCCGGCGACCCGGCCGGGTCGCCGGCCAGGGCGACGGTCACCACGACCGCCACGGCGACGGTCAGGGCGACGGCGATGCGCTCGTCGGGTACGTCCACCTCGACTGCACCGACCGGGTAGCCGGGTGTGCCGCCGAGCTTGCGGTGCACCCCGCGCGTCGCCGGGAGGGTGTCGGCTCGGCGCTGGTGGCCGCGCTGCTCGAGGCGGTCGGCTCGACGCAGTCGGGTGCGGCGGGTCGGATCCGGCTCTGGGCGCACGGCGAGCACCCGGGGGCGGTGGCGCTGGCGCGGCGGTTCGGGTTCCGCGGGACCCGCGTGCTCTGGCAGATGCGCCGCAGCCTGCTCGCGCCACTCGCCGCGCCCGAGATGCCCGCGGGCGTGCGGCTGCGGGCC
This sequence comes from Pseudonocardiaceae bacterium, assembly GCA_039583705.1. GTDB lineage: Bacteria > Actinomycetota > Actinomycetes > Mycobacteriales > Pseudonocardiaceae > JAVKSM01. The sequence continues at coordinate 10,457 of JAVKSM010000028.1, read as the reverse complement.
TTCCGGATCGGACAGGACGAGCCGGCGTTCGTCGAGGTCAACAACCGGGCCTTCGAGTGGCACCCGGAGCAGGGGGACTGGGACGTCGCCCAGGTGAAGCTGCGGCAGGCCGAACCGTGGTTCGACCCGGAGGGCTTCCTGCTCGCGGTCGACGAGGACGACCGGCTGCTGGGCTTTCACTGGACCAAGGTCCACGGCCATGACGGTCAGCACGAGCCGATCGGCGAGGTCTACGTCGTCGGGGTGGACCCGGCGGAGCAGGGCAGGCGGCTGGGTACCGCGCTGACCCTGGCGGGGCTGCGGTACCTGCGGGGGCTGGGCCTGCGACAGGTGATGCTCTACGCCGAGGCCGACAACGCGGCCGCGATCCGGGTCTACCAGCGGCTGGGCTTCACCCACTCCGGCACCGACGTCTCCTACCTCCGCTGAGCCGAGTTTGTCACGGTCAGCAAACGATCCCGTCACGAAAATCTGGTATCACCTATTCGCTCCGCGGTTTCGGTCACTGTGAGCAATCTGTTCACCTTTCGTTCACCTCTCTGGGGCCTGCTGGCCACCGACGGTACCTAGCGTCCGGAGCAAGCGGCGGGCACCGTCGCGACCCGAGCACTGCTCCCCGACCCGGAGGAACCACGTGACGTTCAAGCCGCCACCCGCCGCGCTCGGCCTCGTCGCGGCCGGCACCCTGGTGCTGTCCGCATGCGGCACCAACTCCAACCCGACAGGCGGATCGGGCGGCGGGTCGCCCTCGGTCGGCACCGTGGCGTGCGCGTCGGGGACGCTGACCGCGTCCGGCTCCACCGCGCAGCAGAACGCGATGGCCCAGTGGGTCAAGAACTATCTCGGGCGGTGTCCCGGGGCGAACGTCAACTACGCCGGGGGTGGCTCGGGCCAGGGCGTGCAACAGTTCCAGCAGGGGACCGTCGACTTCGCCGGCTCGGACTTCCCGCTCGCCGCCGGCCAGGAGCAGCAGCAGGCGAACGCGCGGTGCAAGGGCGGGCAGGCGATCGACCTGCCGATGGTGCCCGGCCCGATCGCGATCGGCTACAACGTGCCCGGTGTGTCCAGCCTGAACCTCTCCGCCAGCACGCTGGCCAGGATCTTCACCGGAAAGATCACGAACTGGAACGACCCGGCGATCGCCCGGGAGAACCCGGGTGTCACGCTGCCCAACCTCGGCATCCAGACCTTCCACCGCTCGGACGGGTCCGGCACCAGCTACAACTTCACCAACTACCTGGCCAACGACGCCAAGGCGGACTGGACCTTCGGCGCCAACAAGAACTGGCCGGCACCCGGCGGGCAGGGCTCGAAGGGCACGGCTGGCATCGCGCAGGGCGTCAAGACCACCAGCGGTGGCATCGGCTACATGGAGCAGTCCTTCGCGACCGACAGCGCCATCCCGGTCGCCAAGGTCGGGAACCAGGCCGGTCAGTTCGTCGGGCTGACCACGCAGAACGTCGTCGGCTTCCTGTCCAAGGCGCAGGTCGTCGGCACCGGAAAGGATCTGCGGCTGCAGTTCGACTACTCCGACACCGACCCCACCGCCTACCCGAACCTCCTGGTCACCTACGAGATCGTGTGCTCGACGAGCAACGCGCCGGACAAGCTCGCGCTGCTCAAGGGCTTCCTGGGCTACATCGCGAGCACCGCAGGGCAGCAGATCCTGCCCGGTCAGGGCTACGTGTCGTTGCCGGCCAACCTCCAGCAGCGGGTAGCGGCCACGGTCGCCTCGCTAAGCTGAGGTGATCACGCCGCATGGAGGAGCGCGACATCGCTGTGGCACCTGCCGGGCCCTCCCCCGAGGATCTCCCGGGAGTGCCCCCCCGGCCAGCGGTAGCCGCGCCGCGTGACGGCCCGGGACCGCCCGGCACCGGCCCACGCCTCGGTGCCGGGCGGCACCACCGCGGGGACCGCGTCTTTCGCGGCCTGGCCACCGGGTCCGCCGTGCTGCTGCTCGGAGTGATCGCCGCGATCGCGGTGTTCCTGGTCGTCAAGGCGATACCGGCGATCGCGGCGGACCGGTCGAACTTCATCACGACCCTGCAGTGGAACCCCGACGACCCGAACCCCTCGTTCGGCATCGCCGCGCTCGCCTTCGGCAGCGTGCTCAGCTCTGTCATCGCCCTGCTCATCGCGGTCCCGGTGGCGGTCGGGGTGTCGCTGTTCACCACCCACTACGCGGCGCGGGCGCTGGCCCGGCCGTTGGGTTACGTGGTCGACCTGCTCGCCGCGGTTCCCAGCGTGGTCTTCGGGCTGTGGGGTCTGATCTACCTGGTGCCCCACCTCATCCCGTTGTCCCGTTTCCTCGATCGCTATCTCGGTTTCATCCCGTTGTTCGCCTCCAACGGCACGTACGGCAAGTCGATGCTGGCCGCGTCGGTGGTGCTCGCGGTGATGGTGCTCCCGATCGTCGCCGCGATCTCCCGCGAGGTGTTCCTGCAGGTCCCCCGGGAGCACATCGAGGGCGCGCTGGCCCTGGGCGCGACGAGGTGGGAGATGGTGCGCATGGCGGTGCTGCCCTACGGCCGCTCCGGTGTGATCAGTGCGATCGTGCTGGGCTTCGGGCGGGCCATCGGCGAGACGATCGCGGTCGCGCTGGTGCTCTCGGCGAACTACCAGATCAACTTCCACATCCTCGAACCGTCCGGGAACACCATCGCCGCGAACATCGCCAATCGCTACGGAGAGGCCGGCGACATCGGCCGAGGTGCGCTGATCGCCTCCGGACTCGTGCTCTTCGCGATCACTCTGGTGGTCAACTTCGGCGCCCGTGCCATCGTCAGGCGCAGGAGGGCGGTCGCGTGAGGCTGCCCCTCGACTCGCGCCCGGTCGCGCCGTCGCTCGTGCGCCGGTCCCTGCCCCGGTGGTCGCCGGTCGCGGTGGCCGTCGGGGTGCTCGCCGTGTCCCTCGGCCTGTTCGCCGTCACCCCGCTGCGGGGTCGCGCCGAGTTCGTCGTCGTCGCCGCCGTGCTCTACGTCCTGGCGCTGACCTCGATCTCCGCCGCGGTGGAGGGTCGCAGGCGGGCCAAGGACCGGATGATGACGAGCCTGCTGGTGGGCAGCGTGGTGCTCGCGCTGCTGCCGCTCGCGGCCGTCCTCGGCTCGACGATCTCGGCGGGGCTGGCCCGGTTGGACAGCACGTTCCTCACCCACTCGATGCGGGCGGTCGCCGAGCAGGATCCCGACGGCGGCGCGTACCACGCGATCGTCGGCACGGTGGAGCAGGTCGGGCTGGCATCGGCGATCGCCGTGCCGTTCGGCCTGCTGGTGGCGATCTACCTCGTGGAGTACGGCACCGGCCGGTTCGCCCGCGCGGTGAGCTTCTTCGTCGACGTGATGACGGGACTGCCCTCGATCGTCGCGGGGTTGTTCATCCTGGCACTGTGGATCCTGGTCCTCGGCCAGCCGTTCTCGGGCTTCGCCGGCTCGCTCGCCCTGATGATCCTCATGCTGCCGATCGTGGTGCGCTCCGCCGAGGAGATCATCAGGATCGTCCCGGACGGACTGCGGGAGGCCAGCTTCGCGCTCGGCGTACCGAAGTGGGTCACCGTGGTGCGGATCGTGCTGCCCACCGCGCTGCCCGGCATCATCACCGGGATCATGCTGGCGGTCGCCCGGGTGACCGGGGAGACGGCCCCGGTGCTGCTCGTGGTCTTCGGCAACACGTCCATCAACGTCAACCCGTTCAACGGCCCGCAGGAGTCGCTGCCGTTGTTCGTCTTCGGTGAGGCCGGCCTTCCCGACAGCACCGCGATCAACCGGGCGTGGACCGGAGCGCTCGTCCTCATCCTGATCGTGCTGGTGCTCAACGTGCTGGCACGAATGATCGCCCGCTTCACCCGGGTCCGGTAGCGAGGAGGATCGACGTGGCCAAGCGCATCGACGTCAAGGACGCGACCATCTACTACGGACGGTTCCGGGCGCTGGACGGGGTGACGCTGTCGATCACACCCGGCGGCGTCACCGCGTTCATCGGCCCGTCGGGGTGCGGGAAGTCGACGATGCTGCGCACGCTGAACCGGATGCACGAGGTGACCCCGGGGGCCGGGGTCGAGGGCAGGATCCTGCTCGACGGCGAGGACATCTACGCTCCCGGCGTCGACCCGGTGGCGGTGCGCCGGACCGTGGGGATGGTCTTCCAGCGGCCCAACCCGTTCCCGACGATGTCGGTGCGGGACAACGTCGTGGCGGGGCTGAAGCTGCAGGGGGTGCGCAACAAGGCGCGACTGGACGACGTGTGCGAACGCTCGTTGCGGGGGGCGAACCTGTGGAACGAGGTGAGTGACCGGCTGAACCAGCCGGCGGGCAGCCTGTCCGGCGGTCAGCAGCAGCGGCTGTGCATCGCGCGCGCCATCGCGGTCCAGCCCGACGTGCTGCTGATGGACGAGCCGTGCTCGGCCCTCGACCCGATCTCCACCCTGGCCATCGAGGACCTGATCGGGGAGCTCAAGCGGGACTACACGATCGTCATCGTCACGCACAACATGCAGCAGGCGGCCCGCGTGAGTGACCAGACCGGGTTCTTCAACCTGTCCGGGCTCGGCCAGCCCGGCCGGCTGGTGGAGTTCGACGACACCGAGAAGATTTTCTCCAACCCGGCGGAGCGGGCGACCGAGGACTACATCTCCGGCCGGTTCGGCTAGATCACGAGGCGTCCGGCACCTCGGGCATGTGCCCGGTGACCATGAAGACCACCCGGCGCGCGGTCGCCACAGCGTGGTCGGCGAAGCGCTCGTAGAACCGCCCCAGCAGCGTGATGTCGATCGCGGTGGCCACCCCGTGCGGCCACTCCTTGGCCATGAGGACGGTGAACAGGTGGCGGTGCAGGTCGTCCATCGCGTCGTCGTCGGACTCGATCCGGAACGCGAGCTCGATATCGCGGGTGATGATCACCCGGCGGGCGCCTTCGGCAAGGTCGCAGGCCACCCGGCCCATCTCCGCGAAGTAGCCGGTGACCTCCTCGGGCACCACGTGACGCGGGTGTCGGCGGCGCGCGGCCTTGGCCACGTGCAGTGCCAGGTCGCCCATCCGCTCCAGGTCACCCGCGGTGTGGATGGCGGCCACGATCATGCGCAGGTCACCGGCGACCGGGGCCTGCAGCGCCAGCAGCGCGAACGCCTTGTCCTCGGCGGTGGCGCGAAGCTCGTCGAGCTTGACGTCCTCGCTGATGACCTGCTCGGCCAGACCCAGGTCGGCCTCCAGCAACGAGGTGGTCGCCCGCGCCATGGCGGCGCCGGCCATCGTCGCCATCTGGGCGAGGTCGCCGCGCAGCGAGTCGAGCTTGTCGTGGTAGGCGGTGCGCATGGGCGAAGCGTACGGCCGCCCACTGAACTGCGGGTGAACCGTACGCGGTGCCCCGTCCTCCTGCGGCCCGGTCAGGGACAGGACACGTCGCCGGAGTTGATGTGGGGCAGGTTCTCCGGCAGCGCGCTCGCCGCCTGCGTTCCCGGCGTCGGCAGCGGCTTGACGACCCCGTCGTAGTCGGATCCGACCACGAGATCGACGGTGCCCGGGTTGGCCTCGTCGAGCTGCAGCGTGGCCGACGGCACCGCTGCGCCGAGGGTGCGGGCCTGCGCGGAGCGATCGGCAGAGTACCGGATGACGGTGTGAGCGGCAGGCTGCGGCGCGTTGCCGACGGCGACCACCGCGAACCCGAGGCGGCCCAGCGAATGGGACAGCGCGCTCGCCGCACCCGGCTGGCTCGTGCCGTTCTCGACCTGCATCCGCACCGCCTGCGCCGGGAGTAGCGGGCCGTCGCCGGGGGCGGGTGGGGTCGGTGCCCTCGGCACCGGGGCCGCGGTCGAGCCGGGAGCCTCGCCGGGCAGCGGCTGACCGTCAATGATCGCAGTGAACATCTGCAGGTTCTCGGCGGGACGCAGCACCTCGTTGCCGCGCTCGTTCGCGACGCCGACCGTGGGCACCGTGAGGAAGGTGACGTGCGAGGCGTCGAGCCGTTGCATCGACTGCGCCAACGGCAGCAGCGCATCGAGCCCGACGTTCTCACCAAAGGTCGAGGAGGCGAACGCGGACAGGAAGTTCCGCAGCTTCGGCGGGTCCAGCGCGACGTTGCCCGACAGCGCGGTGCGCAGCAGCGAGGACAGGAACTGCTGCTGGCGCTGGATCTGGCCGCTGTCGTTCGTCGGGTCGCCCAGGACGTGGCCGGCGCTGACGAAGCTGAGCGCCTGGTCCCCGGTGAGCCTGGTCGTGCCGGCCCTGCCGACGATCGTGCCGAGCACGCTGTCGCGAACCGGCTGCGCGACGCAGACACCGACGCCGCCGACGGCGTCGACCATCGCCTTGACGCCCTGGAAGTCGACGCCGACGAAGTGGTTGATCGCGAGCCCGGACAGTTGCTGGACGATCCTGGTGATACAGCGGGGGCCGCCGAACTCGAACGCCGAGTCGAGCGTGACCTCGGGCGCCGCGGGAAGCTGCGGCCCGGTGTAGTTCCCGCTGACCGGGTCCCAGCGCTCACATGCCGGACGGGTCACCTCGAGGTCGTGCGGGAAGGAGACGACGACCACCCGGCTGCGGTCCGCCGGGAGGTGCGCCACCATGATCGTGTCAGAACCGGCACCGGACCCGCCGGTGGGATTGCCGACGCTCTCGCCTGGCTGCGTCCCTGTCCTGGCGTCAGAGCCGACGAGCAGGAAGTTCTGGTCGCCCTGCTGGGCTGCGGCGTCCTGGATAGCGGCCGAATCCGGATCGAGGGCGGCGACCTGCCGGAACTTGCCGTCCACCCAGCTCTCGGTGCCCCAGGCGACGGCGCTGACGAGCACCACCAGCACGGCCGCAAGCACCGCGACGCCCCGGCCGAAGGCCCACCGGCGCCCCCGCCGCCCGCGTTGCGGAACATCCGGCTTCGCAGGCTTGCGGCCCAGCCCGGCGTGTGCCGCGGTCAGCCGTGTGAGGCTCTCGTCGATCTTCCGACGTCGCAGCTCGAGGTCGTCGACATCGCTCGCGGGCGGCTGGGCGGGGTCGGGCGGTTCCGGGCGCGACGGGGAAGGTTGCGGCGGGGGTGGCTGTCCCGGGGACGAGCGGTCCGGGAACGACGGGGAGGTGCGGGCCACGGGTGGCGGGGACGGGATACGGGGGAGCGGGTCAGAAGGCGCAGCGCGGGGTTCCGGCGCGACCGGCCATGCCGGGCGTGCCGAGGCTCCCGGGCGTGACGCCGGGGGCGACGGCGGAGCGGGTAGTGAGGTGGACAGCGGGGCTCGGGGCGGCGGGGGGGACAACGGGGCCCGGGCTGCCGGGGGGGCCAGCGGAGCGGGCGGCGGGGGGGCGGGTCGTGCTGGTCGTGACGGCAGCGGTGGTGGCGGCGGCGGTGGTGGTGCTGCTGGCGGTGGTTGGGGCAGTGGTGGTTGGGGTGGTGGCGGCGCCGGGGGGTCGGGACGGCGGTGGCGGGCGGTCGGCTCGGCGGACCGGCCGCGCGGCGGGGCGTTGCGGGCCAGCAACTCGGCCACCGTCACCTCGGCGTGTGCGGGACGGGTCGCGGGCGCGGCGCCGTAGCGGCCGTCGTCGGGCTCGGGGACGGCCCCCTCGCGGGGGAAGCGGTCGCTCACAGCGGTCCTCGTCTGCCGGCAGCACCTGCGGTCCCTGGCCCCGACAGCCCGTCCCCACAGCCGACACGGGGCCCACGGAGGATACGAATACTACGGACGGCACCAGGACGGGTGGACGACCCCCGCCGCAGCGGCGCTCAGGAAGCAACCGTGCGGAGGATCCGGCGTCGGCCGGCGGAACCTGCCAGCCGCACCCACCGCTGGTCGGACGGGTCGCGGAAGGCGACAGCGTTGCGGCCGGCGTGCTTGGCCGCATACAGCAGGTCGTCGGCCTCGGACAGCTCGCCACCTGGCTGACCCACGCCGATGCTCACCGTGACCCGCAGCCCGGCCGCGAACTCCTGCCAGGGGTGGTGGTGGATGCGGCGCCGGGCCGCCTCGCACACCGCGACGGCCTGCGCGGCCGAGGCCCCGGGCAGCACGAGCGCGAACTCCTCGCCGCCGTAGCGCGCGCAGAAGCCGGCCTCGGGCAGGTCCGCGGTGAGCAACGTGACGACCGTGCGCAGCACGCGGTCGCCGACGAGGTGACCGTGAGCGTCGTTGACCTGCTTGAACAGGTCGATGTCGGCCAGCGCCACACACGCTCCCGCCGCGAGGACCGTTGCGAGCCGCTCATCGAGGTAGCGACGGTTGTAGCTGGTGGTGAGGCTGTCGCGCAGGCTCTGCTCCCTGGCCTCGGCGTGCTCCCGGCGCAGTCGCTCGACCTCGCGGCGCAGCTCCTCGGGCTCGCCAGCCGGCTCGTCCGCCCCGCTCGCCAGCAGCTCGACAACCCGCCGCAGGTGCTGGTAGGCGCCCTGCCAATCGCCCCGCTGGGCGAGCGAGTCGGCGGTGGACTCGTGCACGCGAGCCAGCCCCTGGCGTTCCAGACGTGTGACCGGCACCGCGGCCAGCACTGGTGCGGGGAGTGACGCGGCGAGCCGGAGGGGCGCCGTGCGCTCGCCGACGCCCCGACTGCGAGCGGCCCGGAGGCCCCCCCGGCCGCGAGCGGCCGGAAGATCGCTGTGCCCTGCGCCCACCGCCGATCACCTCCCAGGCTTGTGATTCGTCGGTCCAGACGCATTTCTCGAGCCGGACGTACCTCCGGTCCCTGGAATTCACCCCTTCGGTCCATGGTCACCGATCACCGGGGGATGTCTCCGCGCAGCTCAGCCGCCGGAGTGCGCAAGCTCCGCGCCGGCCGGCACGGTGAGATCCTCGGGGTCCGCCAGCCACCCCTCCGGCAGGACGACCCGAGCCGGCGAGCCCTGCCGCCCGCGCGGGCTCTCGCCCTCGGCGGGGAACGGCTGCGCCGGGTCGAGCTGGGCGATCAGCTCGTCCAGCTCGGCGACGCTGGAGACCATGCCCAGCCGCCGCCGCAGCTCCGAGCCGACCTGAAAGCCATGCAGGTACCAGGCCATGTGCTTGCGGGAGTCCCGCAGCGCCCGGGCGGCGCCCAGGTGATCGACGAGCAGCAGCACGTGGCGGCGCAGGATCGCCGCGACCGTGCCCAAGGTCGGCGGAGGTGGCGGCTCTCGCCCGGCGAAGGCCGCCTCGAGCTCGCCGAACAGCCACGGCCGGCCCAGGCAGCCGCGCCCGACGACGACGCCGTCGCAGCCGGTCCTGGCGACCATCGCGAGCGCGTCCCCGGCACTGAAGATGTCGCCGTTGCCGAGCACCGGCACCCTCGCCGGCATCGCGTCGCGCAGCTTGGCGATGGCCGCCCAGTCAGCGTGTCCGGAGTAGCGCTGGGCGGCGGTCCTGGCGTGCAACGACACCGCGGACACCCCCGCGTCGGCCGCGATCGCGGCGGCGTCGAGGTAGGTGTGGTGCTCGTCGTCGATGCCGACGCGCATCTTGACCGTCACCGGCAGCCGGCCGGCGGCGCCCACCGCGGCGCGCACGATCGCCTCGAACAACCGCCGCTTGTACGGCAGTGCGGCGCCTCCGCCGCGCCGGGTCACCTTGGGCACCGGGCAGCCGAAGTTGAGGTCGACGTGGTCGGCGAGATCCGCCCCGGCGACCATGTCGACCGCTCGGCGTACCGTCGCCGGGTCGACGCCGTAGAGCTGCAGTGAGCGCGGCCGCTCCGCGTCGTCGAACGTGACCATCTGCAAGGTGCCCGGGTGGCGCTCGACCAGGGCCCGAGATGTGATCATCTCGCAGACATACAGCCCGGCGCCGTGCTCGCGGCACAGCCGGCGGAACGCCACGTTGGTGATGCCGGCCATCGGGGCCAGCACCACCGGCGTCGGCAGCTCGATCGGTCCGATCCGCAGCGAGGGCGGCATGCTGCGCATTATCCGGGCCGACCGTCCGGCCCCGCCGTGCGTCGTCGGTGCGCCGTCGGCGGGCTGGCGCTGCTCGCCGGGGCGATGACGCGCCGTGCTGCTCGTCGCCGACGTGGTCGCCGGCCACGCCGTCGCGGTGACGTTCGCAGCCGTCGCGCTGGCGCTGTTCGCCCTGCTGTGGTTCCTGCTGCCGGTGGTGTCGCCCACTCTCACGGGGCGGACACCGGCCGACGGTGACTGGAGGCACGTCACGACTCGCGTCGCTGCCGTTTACGGTGCCAACGCATCAGGGAGGTCGACGGTACTGGATGCCATTGACTTTTTTCATTCGGCGGTCCGCATGTCAGCGACTCGGTGATCCGAGCGAGACGAGTTTCCCCACCACCCGTTCCTGCTCAATGATCACTCCAGAAACGGGACCTCGATTTATGGGCAGGAGTAGCCGCCGAGTGGCCGTGTTCTTATCCGTCGCGGAAGCGGCGAGTTCTATTCAAGCACGGACACGTTCCGTCAGAGACGTTGGAAATCGTGGCGGGTGAGGGGTATCGCTTCCTTCTGCTGGCGGGTAAGTCTGATGTTGGTCGGGTAGAGGTTGTGATCGAGTTCGCAGCGAACAGTCAAGCCTG
>JAVKSM010000027.1:13984-28817 GCA_039583705.1 Pseudonocardiaceae bacterium | reverse complement strand
GCCGTGCTCTGGGTGGTAGTGCCAACCGGCACCCTTGTAGGCGTCCGGGATACAAGCCTCACGGACCTGATCACCAGTGACGAACCGTCGCGACCGGATCTTGGCCTCCATCTCCTCGCTGATCTGAATCTCGGCGATCCAGAAGCGTCGGCGCACGAGCCAGCACCGTACCCACCGCCCGGTCCGGGGCTGCCCCGTCCTTGAAGTAAGGAGTCCTTGTCCCGAGCTTTGTCGGAAACGGGCGGGAACTGGGCGAGCCGCTCAGACGGGGAGGCGGCGGAAGACCGGGCGGGGCAGGTGGCGCAGCACGGTCATGACGGCGCGCAGCGGGGGCGGTGCCCACACCAGCTCCCGGCGCCGGCGCACGGCGTCGACGACCACCTCGGCGACCTGCTCGGGCGTGCACGACAGGGGGGCCGGCGCCATGCCCGCGGTCATCCGGGTGCGCACGAACCCGGGCCGCACCACGGTGACCCCCACCCCGGCGGGCCGCAGCGCCTCGGTGAGCCCGGTGTAGAAAGCGTCCATGCCGGCCTTGGTGGAGCCGTAGACGAAGTTCGACCGCCGCGCCCGTTCGCCGGCCACCGAGGACAGCGCGACGATCCGGCCGTGGCCCTGCGACCGGAACTCGGCGGCCAGCGCGACCCCGACCGACACCGCGGCCACGTAGTTCACCTCAGCCAGCTCGACCGCCGCCTCGACGTCGGTCCAGGCCCGTTCCTGGTCGCCGAGGACGCCGAAGGCGACGACCGCGACGTCGATGTCCCCGCCTGCGAACGCCTTGCGCACCGTCTCGGCATGGGTCTGCGGCGCGCGGGCGTCGAAGTCGACGGTCTCGACGGTGCACCCGAGGCGTTCCAGGCGCGACCGCGCGGCGTCCAGCCGCGACGACGAGCCTCCCGTGGCGGCCGGCCGGGCGGCGAGCACCACCCGCAACGGGCGGTCGGCGGCGAACCGCTCGGCGATCGCCAGGCCGATCTCGGACGTGCCGCCGAGCAGCACCAGGGACTGGGGGTTACCCACCGCGTCGATCACAGGCACAACCTCTTCGCGAGAATCACAGGCCCAACCTCTTCGCGAGATCGGAGGAGAACACGCCGTGCGGGTCGGCCGCGGCCCGCACCTTCTGCCACTCGTCGAGCCGGGGGTACATGCGCGCCAGGGTCCCCGCAGCCAACCGGGAGTCCTTGGCCAGGTACACCCGGCCGCCGGCGGCCAGCACCAGCTCGTCGAGCTCGTCGCACAGCTTGGCCAACCCCGCGCCGATGGGGATGTCCACCGCGAGTGTCCACCCCGGGCACGGGAACGACAGCGGCGCGTCGTTGCCCGCCCCGAACCGCTTGAGCACGTTGAGGAACGAGACGTGCCTGCTCGCGCTGATCGTCGCCACGGCGCGCCGGAGGGTCTCCTCGGCGCCGAACGGGACCACGAACTGGTATTGCAGGAAGCCGCGCGGGCCGTACACCCGGTTCCACTCGCCGACGACGTCGAGCGGGTGGAAGAACGTCGTGATGTCCTGCACCTCGCCGCGGCGCTCCCGGGGCGCCTTGCGGTACCACAGCTCGTTGAACGCGCCGACGGTGAGCCGGTTGAGCAGCCCGGAGGGGAACACCGGCGGCATCGTCGCGAGCCGCTGCCCGTCGAAGGCCAGCGGCGCCCGGGCCAGCCTGGCCGGCAGGTCGACCAGCCGCGCCGACCGCCCACGGGTGATCACGGCCCGGCCCATCCGCGCCCCGGTGGCCACCGAGTCGAACCAGGCCACCGAGTAGGTGTAGTGCTCGTCCCCGTGCGACAGCCGCGCCATGAGGTCGTCGAGGTCGGTGGCCCGCTCGGTGTCGACGACGACGTAGGCGGTCTCGACGGGCTGCAGCCGGATCGTGGCGCGCAGTACCACGCCGGTCAGGCCCATTCCGCCGACCGTCGCCCAGAACAGCTCGGCGCCCTCGCCGTCGGGGGTCAGTCGCGCCACCGAGCCGTCGGCGCGCAGCAGGTCCAGCGACCTCACGTGGTTGCCGAAGCTGCCCGCGACGTGGTGGTTCTTGCCGTGCACGTCGGCGGCGATCGCGCCGCCGACGCTCACCTGGCGGGTGCCGGGCAGCACCGGGACCCACAGCCGCAGCGGCAGCGCGGCGCGCATCAGGGTGTCCAGGCTCACCCCGGCGTCGACGGTGGCCAGCCGGGCGTCGGCGTCGATGCCGTGGATGTGGTCCAGCCCGGTCATGTCGAGCACGAGCCCGCCGGCGTTGCCCGCCGCGTCGCCGTAGGAGCGGCCCAGCCCGCGGGCGATCACGCCGCGCCGCCCCGGGTCGCGCAGGGCGGCGGCGAGCTCGTCGACCGAGGACGGGGCGAGCACCCGCGCGGCGGTCGGCGCGGTGCGCCCCCAGCCGGTGAGGGTCTTCGTCGTGGTTTTCACCGTCGTGTTCGTCGTGGTGTCGGGCATCGGCGACGAGGCTACCGACCATCGGGTGGGTGCCTGGCGGAGGTGTCGGGTCGACGGCTGCCCGACGGAGGATGGCGCCGGTCCGGGCGAGTCCGGTCCCGGGCGAGTCCGGTCCGGACCGGGTCACGGCCGGGCCACGACAAAGGTCACGGCCAGGTCACGCCCGGGTCACGGCCCGAGCGGCGGGTATCACCCCGCGCCGGTCGAGGCTCTCACCCGGTAGCCCCCTGTATCCGAGAAGGAGCCTGCGATGGTCACCTGCACCCGGGTCGGTGATGCCGGAGAGCGCTGTGACGGCAAGGTCGAGGACTTCGACGTCGTCGTGGTCGGCTCAGGGTTCGGTGCGTCGGTCACCGCCTACCGGCTGGCCGAAGCCGGGTACCGGGTATGCGTACTCGAACGGGGTCGCCCCTACCCTCCCGGCTCCTTCCCCCGGGATCCTCGGGGCATGGCCGCCAACCTCTGGGATCCTGGCTCTGGATTGCACGGGCTGTTTGACATTTGGGCCTTCAACGGCAATGAGAGCGTGGTGTCCAGCGGCCTCGGTGGCGGCTCCCTCATCTACGCCAACGTGCTCATACGCAAGGACGAACATTGGTTCGTCGACGAGGCCCTGCCCGATGGAGGTTACGAACGCTGGCCCATCGACCGCGCCCTGCTCGATCCGCACTATGACGCTGTCGAGAAGATGATCGATGCTCAGCGGTATCCCTTCGACGTGGCGCCGTACAGCCAGACGCCGAAGACCATCGCCATGCGGGAAGCGGCGGAAACGCTTGGGCTCGACTGGCTGCTGCCCGAGCTCGCGGTCAGCTTCCGCAACCCCGGAGAGGCCCCGGTCCCCGGCGTGCCGCTTCGTGAGGAACGGCCCAACCTCCACGGCCGGCCGCGGGAGACCTGCCGCCTGTGCGGCGAATGTGACGCCGGATGCAATTATGGCGCCAAGAACACCCTTGATTACACGTATCTCTCACGGGCAAAGGACCACGGAGCCGAGATCCGCACCCTTTCCGAGGTCCGGAGCCTCGAGCCGGTGGACGGCCCAGGCGGAGGCAGGTCCGGGTACCGGGTGACCTACGTGACCCACCAGCCGAGCGAAGACCGGGCGGTTGTGCCGATCACCCGGCTGCCGACCACCACCGTCAAGGCCCGCCGGGTCGTGCTCGGCGCCGGGACCTTCGGGACCACCTACGTACTGCTGCGCAACCGGAGCGTCTTCCCGCTGATCTCGGCTGCGCTCGGCACCCGGTTCTCGGGCAACGGCGACCTGCTGTCGGTCGTCGCCGACGCCCACCGCCGGGTCGACGGTCGTTCCCTCCCCCGCCACCTCGACCCGAGCGTGGGGCCGGTCATCACCAGCGCTATCCGCCTCGCGGACAGCCACGATGGCACCGGCGCCACCGGGCGGGGGTTCTATGTGGAGGACGGCGGCATCCCGGCATTCCTCGCCTGGATGGCGGAGTCGGCAGGGGCGCTCAGCACGGCTCGGCGGGCGACCGCCTTCGTCGCCCGCCGGCTGGTGGCCCATCTGAGCGGCAAGCCACGCAGCCACATCAGCGGCGACGTCTCCACACTGTTGGGCGGGGGGCGGGTGTCCTCGACTGCGGTCCCCATCCTGGTCATGGGCAGGGACATCCCCGACGGTGTGATGCGGCTGCGCGACGGCGACCTTGACCTCAACTGGACCACTCGGGCCTCCGAGACGTACTTCAACCGGGTGCAGCAGACGATCCACGACCTCGCCACGGCCCTCGGCGGACGGCTGCTCAACACCCCGCTGTGGTTGTTCAAGCGGGTCATCACCGTGCATGCCCTCGGGGGTGCTCCGATGGCGCGCGACGATCAGGAGGGAGTGATCAACCGAGATGGGGAGGTGTTCCACTACCCCGGCCTCTATGTGGTCGACGGATCAGCGATGCCCGGCCCCGTCGGGCCTAATCCGTCGCTCACCATCGCCGCCTTCGCCGACCACGTCGCCGACGGCATCATCTCGGCCCTGGAGCAGGCTCCTGCGCACCACGGCGAGCATCGGACCCACTCAGAAAGGTAGGGCAGTCGTGACCGACGCCGTCCGGCCCAAGTACCACCTGGAGTTCACCGAGGAGATGAAGGGCTTCTTCACCTTCAACGAAGGCGACTACCAGCAGGGTTTCTACCGAGGCAAGGCGTCCGCGACGACACTGATGGTCCACCTGACCATCGCGACCGACGACACCTACACCTTCACGTCCGATCCGGCCCACGTCGCGCGGGCCGCCGGCTATGTCCACAGCGACGTCCTCGGCGGCCGGCTCCCGGTCGAGCGCGGCGTGTTCAACCTCTTCGTGGATTCCGGTGAAGCCAACGGAAAACCGTCGCGCCACATGCTCTATCGCCTGTGGTTCACCGACGCCGTCGGCCACCCCTTGACCCTCACCGGTTACAAGGACATCAGGCATCCCGCGGCCGCGTATTCGCGGTTCGCAGACGTGTGGGGCGAGACCACGACGCTGTACACCAGGCTCCTGGCCGGCTTCGTCGAGGTCGGGGGCGATGACGCGGCCCCACTCATCGGTGCCGGCATCATCCGCATCCCGCCGCTCGCCTTCGCCCACCAGTTGACCACCTTACGGGTCACGGGTCCGGGGCTGTCCGGGCGATGGCGGGCACTCCGCGCCTTCGGCAGTTTGTTCCTGGGACAGTTGTGGGAGGTCTTCCAACCTCGGCTACCTTGGCGCGCTCACCAGGAAGGAGCAGGCTATGCCTGACATTCGTTACGTCTGCCTTTCCGATCTTCACTTCGGCGCTGCCAACAGTATCTTGAGCTGCCTGGTGAAGGACGGCGTCACCGTTGACACGACCACGGCCAGTTCCGTGCTCGACGGGTTGGCCGAGGCGCTCGCCAGCCTGGTCCGGGCGAACGAGGACAAGACCCGCAAACCCACCCTGGTCCTCAACGGTGACATCCTGGAACTGGCCCTGGCCAACGACAACGTCGCCCTGATGGTCTTCGAGCTGTTCCTTGACCGGATCTTCCCGCCCGACGGGGAGGCATTGTTCGAGGACACGATCCTGTACCAGCCGGGCAACCACGACCACCACCTGTGGGAAACCGCCCGGGAGCTGCAGTACGCCAACCTCATCAAGGAATTCGGTTCCGACACGCCGCTCCCGATCCCGTGGCACTCCACCAGGCTGTATTACCGGGAAGACCCGCGACCGGTACGGTCGGCGCTGCTCGAACAAATGGCCCGGCGGCGGCCCCGCCGCCGGGGGGTCAAGATCCGGGTATCCTATCCCAACGCGGGTATCCGCTCGGCGGACGGGCGGACGTCGATAGTGTTCCACCACGGCCACTTCGTGGAATCGATGTACCACCTCATGACGACTTTGAACGACTTCATCTTCCCGGGACGTCCGGCGCCCGCCCAGGTGTGGGACGTCGAGGCCCAGAACTTCGCCTGGATCGACTTCTTCTGGTCGACACTGGGTCGTTCCGGCCAGGTCGGGGAAGACGTCGGCATCATCTATGACATGCTGCAGTCTGACGAGGCCATCCAGAAGCTGGCCGTCAACCTGGCCGATGGCATCACCGCCACGTCGACCAGGAAGGGCACCGCGGCACACTTCCGCTGGTTGATCCGCCCGCTCCTCCAAAAGATGATCAAGATGCTGGCGTCCCGGATCGCCGCCAGCGAACGGAAGGCCCCTGCAGCGGCCCTCAGCGATAACGCCGAAACCGGCCTCATGGCGTACCTGGCCGGGCCGCTGGTCAGGCAGTTGGCGAGCGAAGCGCCACACCGGGACGGGAGGTTGCCGGAGCAGGTGAAGTTCGTCTTCGGGCACACCCACAAGCCCTTCGTCGGCATGCGGGACGTGCTCGGGCTGGCCAACCCGGTGCGAGTGTTCAACACCGGCGGGTGGGTGGTCGACACCCTCGAGGTCGAGCCGCTGCACGGGGCCAACCTGGCGCTGATCGACGAGAACCTCGAGGTGGCCTGTGTCCGGCTGTACAACCAAGCTGTCGACGCGACGGCCTACCACGTGAGGGTGGACGACGGCCTACCGCCGGAGCAAGGCCCGTTCTACCGGCGCCTTTCCGGTCTGATCCAGCCCGGCGACGACGTGTGGGCGAGCTTCTCGGAAGCCGCCGCGACGCTGGTCAACGAGCGGGAGAAGACGTTGGCGGAGATCATCGCCAACGCTGGCCAGCCCCGGCCGTCGAGGTCACCCACGACCCCGTCCGCTCGCTCGGACCATCGGATCCAGCACCCGCCATCGGTGATGGCCGCCCGCGGCGCCGACGCCGGTGTCGCTCACTCGCGGAGGGTGAGTTGACGCTGACTGCCTTCGTCACCGGCGGCTCGGGGTTCCTCGGCGGCGCTCTGGTGCGGCGCCTGGTCGCCGAGGGCTGGGCGGTGCGGGCCCTGGCCCGTTCGGACGGCGCCGCCGCCAGGGTGACCGCCGCCGGCGCGCTCCCGATCCGCGGTGACCTCGCGGACCTACCAGATCTCGCTGACCAGTTGCGTGGCTCTGACGTGGCCTTTCACGGCGCGGCCTGCACCGCTGAATGGGACCGGTTCGACGTGTTCGAGGGGGTCAACGTCGGGGGGACCAGAGCGGCCCTGGAGTCATGTCGCCGGGCCGGCGTGCGCCGATTCGTGCATGTGAGCACCGAGGCGGCCCTCATGGACGGTCAGCCGCTCGTCAACGTCACCGAGGACGCCCCGCTGCGGCCCAACTCCAGCGTTCCCTACTGCGCCACGAAGGCCAGGGCCGAGCAGGCGGTCATCGATGCCAACGGGAAAGGCGGTCTGGAGACCGTCATCGTCCGGCCTCGGTGGATCTGGGGCCGGGGCGATACGACCATCCTGCCGGCGCTCGTCGCCGCCATCCGCACCGGCCGGTTCCGCTGGATCGGCGGTGGGCGGCAGTTGACCGCCACCACCCACGTCGACAACGCCGTCGAGGGTCTCATCCGGGCAGCAGCGTCCGAGCGTTCCGGCCGGGTGTGGTTCGTGACCGACGGCGAACCGGTGCCGTTCCGTGAGTTCATCGCCGACCTGGTCGCCACGCAGGGCGTCACCACTCCTGACAAGTCGGTTCCGGTGCCGCTGGCTCGGGCCGGGGCGGCGGCCACGGAGACCGTATGGCGGGTTTGTCGGTTCCGGGGGGCGCCGCCCCTGACGCGGTTTGCCGTGTGGCTGTCAGCACTCGAGGTCACCATCGACATTTCCCGAGCCCGGGACGAGCTGCGTTACCGACCCGTCACAGGACGGGCGGAGGGCCTGGCCGAGCTCGCGGAAACGAAAGCGAAAGAAGCGGGGAGACATGCGGACGGTCCGTGACCAGATCGACATCGACGTACCGCCGGAACGAGTGTGGCAGGTATTCACCGACGTTGCCTCGTTTCCGTCCTGGAACCCGTTCATCCGTGAGCTGATGGGCGAGCTGGTACCTGGTCGGCGGTTGCGTGTGACGCTGCGACTGGGCCGGCGCCTGATCCGGTTCCGCCCCTGGGTGACAGTGGTACGGCCAGCCCGGGAGATTCGTTGGCTGGCCCGCCAGCCGATACCGCGGCTATTCGACGTCGAGCGGGCCTTCGAGTTCGAGCCGCAAGGCTTCTCAGGCAGCCGCTTTGTCCAGTTCGAGATCGGCCGGGGCCTGATGGCGCCGGTCATCATGATCTTCATGCACCGGCGGATCGCCGAGGGCTATGCCGCTCTCAACCAGGCGTTGAAGGCGCGGGCAGAAGGGCTTGAGAGGGCACGAGGGGTCATGGTCGACACGGTTCCCTCCTCGCCTGGACGCAGCCGGTGGTACAGCCGATCCACCCATTGAGCCTCACGACCCGGGGCACATCGACGCGAGGGAGAAGCACGATGGGGACACCAGCGGTACGGTCCGCGGCCGCGGGCATGTCAGCGAAAGCAGCGAAGAACGGGCCGGAGAAGCCCTCCGACAACGGCGTGGTGGACCTGGGGTTTCGCAAACCCACCTGGCGGAGCACCATCAACAGTCACAAGGGGTTCACCCACGACAGCATCGACAGCCTGGGCTACGATTGGGAGCGGATCGCCAACCCGGCCATCAAGCCTCAGTTCCCACTCAAGGTCTACCTGCCCCAGACGACCGATGACATCATCACCGCCGTCAGAGAGGTCAAGACGCTCGGTGAGCACCTGTCGGTCCGCAGCGCCGGCCACTCGAGCAACCACCTGGTACTCAACCCCGGTGGCAGCGTGCTCGTCACCCGCGAACTCAACCAGATCGTCGCGTGCGATGCGGACACCATGACTGTGACAGTCCAGCCCGGTATGATCTCGGCCGAGCTCGACGACCGACTCTCGACCCGGGGGCTCGGGCTTCCCGTCATCGGCGACCACAACCACATCACGGTTGGTGGGTTCGCCTCCGTCGGCGGTATCAGCCCGGCGTCGCACCGCTTCGGCCTGTTCGTCGACACCGTCGAGCGCCTGGAGTACGTGAACTGGGACGGCGACGTCATCACCGCCAGCCCGACCGAGAACCCGGACCAGTTCTACGCCGTCCTCGCCGGCCGGGGTCAGCACGGGGTCATCGCAAACCTCACCCTGAAGCTCATCCGGATCAACAAGTACGACACGGTGCTCAAGAACGACGAAACGCACTACTTCGACGTCACCAGCTTCATCCGGGGCGCCGGCGCCACCATCCGTGACCCGGGTGATGCCCTGTACGAGCGCGGCGTGTGGCTCGACTATCCCCTGCCGTGGGGCCGGCACCTCGGTGTCGGCCAGTTCTCGGCCTACCATGCCACCGACCCGACCGGCTGGGCGAAAGCGCGCGACTACACCTCCTACACTTACCTTGACGGGCTGGGTTGGGCCGCAGACCATCTGCCTACGAGTGTGGGAGCCGCCCTGAAGGTAGCGGGGATGTTGGGCGTCATGATGAGCCCCCGGTACGCCACCGTGAAAAACATCGAGTTCTTCACCGACAGGGTCCTGGACTCCATGGTCGGCGACCCGACTCGGATGTTCATCGTCCTCGCTCCTCTGGACCGCTTCGACGACTTGTTCCAGAACGCCTACGACCTGATGGTGGAGTTCCGGGCGCGCCACCGGTGCTTCACTTTCGTCTCGGTCTACGTCAAGAGCATCCGTTCACCCTACCTGGCTCAGGGCGGCGCCAACGACCGGTTCTGCGAGCTGATGTTCTACAATGGCATCGACAACGCAGGCATGACGCCCGCGGTGACCGAGGATCTGGTCACCCGCCTGGATGACATCGTCATCACGAACAAGGGCTTCCGTTACATGCACAGCCTCACGTCGAACGATCCCGACCGGCAGCGGCTGGTCGACCCGAATTTCTATTACTCGTCGCGGCTCCATCGCGCTCAGGCCACGGGGGCCGCGTCCACCCTCACCCAGACTGAGCCAGCCTGACAAGGAGGCTTTGCCGTGCCACGTGAAATTCCTCTCTACACCCTCGACGGCGTGAGGGACGCCGAGGTCAGCACCCACTACATCTGCACGCGGGACAATCTCGGACTCTCCGCTCTCCGCTTCCAGCGGGGCGCGGCGGGTGAGGCGATCCTCATCATCCACGGTCTGACGACCTCGACCGACATGTTCATCATGCCGGAGCACTACAACCTGGTCAGCTACCTGCTTGACCATGGTTACCGCGACGTGTGGTGCCTCGACTACCGCATGAGCAACCGCCACTCGTACAACCTGTTCAAGCACCGCTTCACCATGGATGACATCGCTCTGTACGACTACCAGCCGACGCTCGCCCTCATGCGCGAGCACATCGGCGACAAGCCCATCCATGTGATCAGCCACTGCCTGGGCGCGAACAGCTTCACGATGGCGCTGTTCGCCAAGGTCGTCGACGGCGTCTCCAGCGTGATCGCCAACAGTGTGGGCCTGACGCCGCGGGTGCCCAGGTGGTCGAACGTGAAGCTGATGCTGGCGCCCAACACGGTGGACTACGTGCTCGGGCTGCCCTACCTGAACCCGCTCTGGGACGACGACCCCGGCCTTACCCGGGGAAAGATGTTCGCCAAGCTGGTGGATCTGTTCCATCATGAGTGCGAGGTTCCCGCGTGCCACATGCTCAGCCTCATGTGGGGCACCGGCTGGCCGGCACTGTACAGCCACGAGAACCTGGCGGACGTGACCCACCGCCGGGGCGGCGACCTGTACGGGGCGACCAGCATGAACTACTACCGGCACATCCGGAGGATGGTGAAGGCCGGGCGGGCGGTCAAGTACTCCGACGATCCGCGGTATGCCGCCCTCCCCGACGACTACTTCACCTATGCCAGGGAGATCGAGACGCCCGTGCTGTTCGTGACCGGCGCCGACAACAAGGTGTTCAGCAACTCCAATATCGTCTGCCATGAGCGGCTTCAGGCCATCGTGCCGGGGCGCCATGAGCTCCATGTGTTCCCCGGATACGGTCATCAGGACCCGTTCATGGGAGATCGAGTCGACCGGGACATCTTCCCTCGGTTGTTGGAGTTCATCGGAAAGCACCGCACCGCCGAACCCCAACGCTTCGATTCCAGCGCGGTCATCGGCGCTGCTTGACTCGTCCCGAAGGAAATGAGTGTGTCATCCCGTAAGCTTGCCCGGGCGCTCGCCGATCGGCTCGGCACGCTCGTACCACGACGAGGTGGCGCTCGTCAGGCGGCGCTCAGCCGAAGTAGCTGCGGCCGGTGTAGGTCTGGCTGGCGAGTGTCGGGAGACGGGTCCAGCCGGCGCGTTCGGTGGCGCCGACGGTGAGGCCGTACCCGCCGACAGGCGGGTCGTGGAGGACCCGCTCCACCTGCCCCCACGGCAGCGTGGCCGGCCCCCCCGGCGTGATCTGGGATCGCAGCCGGACGTAGGTCGCTGTGCGGGCGTCCTGGACGAAGGTGCCGCCCCACGCCTCGAACGTCGGGTTGGCGAGCACGTCGGCCGTGATGCCCTCGTCGGCGAGGAGTTCGACGGCCGGGGACCGCGCGATGCCGTGGACCACGCCGACCTGCTCGACGCAGGGCCACAGCGCCGCCGAGAGCTGGTCGGCGAAGGTCGGGGTGCCGGCGGTCAGCTCGGTGAGCGGGCGGTAGCGGGTGAGCCGGGGCGGGGAGAGGGCGATCCAGGTGTCCGCGCCGGCCACCCGGTCCTCGACGACGACCCGCAGCGCGCTCGGCCGCGGCACCGGCAGCGGGACCGCCAGCTCCTGCCAGTCGTCGTCGGTCAGCGCCGGATCCGGTACCAGCGGCGCCGTCCCTCCCGGCCGGAACTCCACGACCAGGCGCTGCGCCGCCAGGTCGTTTCCGACCACCGGCACGGTGACGTGTGTGGCGTCGCCTGGTGCCGGCACCGGGTACCACGGTGTGGCCAGCGTGCCGGTGCCGGAGCTGGTCCCGTCGGCGACCGCGTCGTGCCACACCGGGCCGGGCGCCGGCGCCGGCACCGGAGCGGGGTCGCGGGCGGCGCGCGCGAAGTCCCCCTGCAACCGGGCGCTGCCGATCGGTGCCCCCAGCGGCGTGTCCGCGTCAGCCAGTACCCTGACGTGCTGGGCCAGGCCGCAGTCTTTGCCCCGCAGGGCCTCCAGGCCGCTGGCGGCGACCGTCCACCCGGGAGCCTGGTGCAGCGGCGCGTACAGGAACACCCCGACCATGCCGACGACGACCAGCCCGGCGGTGCCCGCCAGCACGGCGCGGTCGGGCGTCACCGCGTGTGTGCCGCGCCCGCGGCGCCGTCGCCACCACACCCATCCGGCCGCAGCCGCCGCCACGGCCAGCCACACCCAGCCGTCCCGCGGGTACAGCGGTCCGACGTGCGGGTCCAGCGCCTCGATCTCGAGCATGGACGGCGCCCGGGCGAGGTGGTCGCCGAAGGGCTGGCCGCGGTCGGTGTAGGGGTGCCAGAGGTTCGGTCCGGCGAAGGTGAGCACCGCGGCCCCGACGAGCAGCGCCACGCTCGTCAGGCGCGCCACCAGGCTGGCCCGGCGGGGCAGCGGGCTGTGCAGCAGCGTGAGCGCGAGCAGCACGGTCGCGGGGGCTGCGACCGCGCCGAAGTGGTCGACCCACTTGGTCGGGCTCTCGGCGAGCAGCCCGAGACCGGCCGCGGTGGTGACCGCGGCGGTGAGCATGAGCCGGCGCACCGGGCCGGCCACCGCCGCCCGCCGCCCGCTGCCGACGGCCACCACAGCCAGCACGGCGAGGGTGAGCACGACCGGCCCGCGCCGCCCCCACGATCCCACGTTGTCGTTGTCCAGCAGGGTCTGGTAGTGGACCCACTCCTCGTACCAGGGGTAGGTCAGGTAGTACCAGTCGTGCACCGCCGCCGCCTCCGTCACGTCGCCGAGGCTCGCGTCGGCGAAGGCGACCAGGACCACGCCGGTGGTCGCGGCGGCGAGGGTGAGCACGGCGGCGGCGCGGGTGCGCCAGCGTCGCGCGCGCAACCACGGCCACAGCCAGGTCAGCGCCAGCACCAGCGGAGCGGCGGCCACCAGCCCGGCCGGCGACACCGTCAGCGCCAGCGCGGCGACCGCGGTCGCGACGGCGAGCACCCCCACGCTGCGCCGGCGGCGGGCCAGCTCGGCCAGCAGCATCGTCGCGGCCGTCGCGGTGGCGACGAGCGGCTCGGGGCGCAGCGTGATGCCGTAGGGCAGCCACCACGTCAGGTGCCCGACCAGCAGCGCCCACCCCACCGCCCGCCGCCGCCCGAGCCGACCCAGCGTCGTCGCGAGCAACACGCGGAGCAGCACCCACGCCGTCAGCCCGTAGCCCACCGGCAGCAGCCGCATCCACCACAGCGACCAGCCGCCGAGTGCGCCCCATGCCTGCATGAGGTACTGCGAGGCGACAAAGGGGCTCTCGGTGACGTTGAACATGTAGATCTGGTTGCCGACGTAGCCGGCGACCCCGGCGTCGCGCGCCATGAGCTCGTACCACGCGTCGTCGAAGCCCATCGGTCCGAGCAGCACCCAGCCGAGACAGACCACGAGCACCACCGCGTCGGGCAGCCCCCAGCGCACCGCGGGCCGGCGGGGCCGCACCGGCCCGGGCACCGCGCCCCGCCAACGGCGCCAGGCCAGGGCCAGCGTGCCGGCGAGGGCGAGCCCGAGGGCGGCGAGCAGCGCGGTCTTGAGCGGGCTGGGCCGCGAGTCGTAGCGGTCGTCAGTGTGCAGGGTGACGGCCAGCCCCGGCGCCCCAGGTGTCGAGGTCGCCAGCTCCGCGACCTGCGGCACCGGCAGGTCCGGCTGCGTCGCGAGCACCGCGCCGTCCCGGGAGACGACCACTCCCGACCCGTCCGCTGCCACCTGGTAGGCGCAGCGGGCCGGCACCGGGTCCGGTCGGGGCAGCGGCTCGTCGAGCACTGCCGCGCCCGAGGCCGATACCCGGATCCGTCCGCTGCCGCCGGTCACGGTGAGGCCCTGGCCCAGGCCGCTGTCGGACGGGGTGAACTGGCTGGGCGGCAGCGGGGTCGCGGTGGGGAGGTGGCGGGCCGGCAGCGTCCGCAGCACCTCGCCGCCGGCCCGCAGGGCAGCGCACGGGATCGTCGCGTGCAGCGACAGCGGGCGGTAGGGAGCCAGCGGTAGCGCGGTGGAGCGCACCGGCTGACCGGCCGGCGGCCAGCTCACGACCGGGTCGGCGGCGACCACCGGCGCCAGCGGCACGAGCACCGCGAGCAGCACCGTCACCCCGGCGAACGCGGCAGCCAGCCACCCGGGGACCCGGCGCGCGGCGGGTACCAGTGATCCACGGCTCCGGGCCGCCGCGTCCGGCGGCCCGGCACGGTCGAGCACCGGGGTCGCCACCCGCGGAAGGCTATCCGGGGGCCAGTAGGCTGCCGGGCCGTGACCCTCACCCGGCTGACCCCCACCTCGCCGGCCACCCCGCCGGCCACCACCCCGCCGGCCGGCGCCCGCAGCGATCCCCGGCTGGCCGGCCAACTGGTCCGGTTCATGGTCATCGGGGGGATCTCGGCGCTGGTCGACTACGGCGTGTACCAGGCGCTGCTCCACGTCGGGCTGGGTCCGACCGGGGCGAAGGCGTGCAGCTTCGGGTGTGGGACGGCGACGGCCTACCTGCTCAACCGCCGTTTCACCTTCCGGGCGGTCGGGGGTTCGGGGCGCTTTGCCGGGTTCCTGGCACTGTACGCGGTGACGTTCTTCGTCAACGTGGGCGTGAACGCGCTGATGCTGGCGACGCTGCCGGGCCTCCCGCTGCGGGTGACGGTCGCCTGGGTCGTCGCGCAGGGCACCGCCACCACGATCAACTTTGTGACGCTGCGAACGGTGGTGTTCCGTTCCGGGTCAGTCGACGGTCAGGACATGCCCGACCGCCAAACCAGCCAGCCGGCCCAAGCCAGCCAGCCGGCCCAAGCCAGCCAGCCGGCCCAAGCCAGCCAGCCGGCCCAAGCCAGC
>JAVKSM010000027.1:0-13884 GCA_039583705.1 Pseudonocardiaceae bacterium | reverse complement strand
CCAGCCAGCCGGCCCAAGCCAGCCAGCCGGCCCAAGCCAGCCAGCCGGCCCAAGCCAGCCAGCCGGCCCAAGCCAGCTAGCTAGCGCTCAAGCGTCGGCGTGCCGGGGGGTGGATCACCCAGCGGGCCGGTTGAGTACCAGCCCCAGCGCTGCACCTGCCCGTGGACCACGTCCGGCGCGACGGCGTTCGGCGCGTAGGGCCGGATGAGCCGCAGCTCGCCCCAGTCCCGCGGCCAGTCCCCGGCGAGGTAGGCGGGCACGACCTGCTGCCGCGCGGCCACGCTCAGCCAACCCATCGGCCCGCCAGCAGGGGCATCGGACCAGTCCAGGCCGCCGTTGCGGAGCTCGCTGTCGTCGGCGATGAGCCGGTAGGCGGGCATCTCGGCGATGCCGTCGTGCACCGCGAACGGGCGCAGGCAGGGGTTGGGGAACCCGACCGGCCACTCCAGGTACATCGGGGTGTCGCGGCCGACGACCTGCGACAGCGGAACCAGCTTCGGCACCCGCGGCGGGGTGATGGCCAGCCAGCCGTCCGGGCCGAGGCTGCGGTCCTCGGCGACCACCCGGACCTGGTCGGCCAGGGCCGCGGGACGTCCGCTGAGGTTCACCCGCAGGTCGCGCCAGGTCGGCTCGCCGCTCTGCTGGTCGTCGAGCCGCACCGAGTCGATGACCTGGACGCCGTTGGAGGTGGGCAGGCCGAACTGCAGGGTCAGCGAGTTGCCGTCCCGCAACCGGCCGGCGGCACTGACCACCAGCGGCACGTCACCGCGCCGCGCGGCCAGCGGCAGGCCGAACCAGGCCGTGCGCAGCTCGCCGATCGGGCTGCCGCCCGGGTCGTAGCTGCCCCACACCGGCGCGTTGTCGCCGCCGAGGCCGTTGGTCAGCGTGTAGTCCTGCTCGGAGGCGCCGGTGCCGCCGCCGGGCGGCGGGACGCCGTTGCGCACGAAGCCCTCGGTGATCGGCGCGTTGGCGGGGTCCAGCGTCGCCGGAGCGACCGGATGCAGCGGCGAGAGCACCCCGTCGGCCGGGTGGGCTTCGACGAGCACCTTGTCCGACAGCCCGCAACTGCTGCCCGGCTTGGACGTGAGGATGTCCATCCCCAGGGAGTAGCTGCCGGAGGAGAGGGCCATGCCCTGCGCCATCGAGGCGATCTCGAAGAGCACCAGGAGGCCGCAGACCACCGCCAGCGGCGCCGATCCCAGCCGCAACGCTCGGCCGTGCCGCTCCGGCCGGATCGCGGGGCCCGGACCGGCCCAGTCGACGCGGTCGGTCTCCAGCCCGCGCATGTGCTCGATGACGGCCACCACCAGGCACCCGGCCGCGGCGAGCAGGAGGAACGAGGCCCCCGAGTGGCCGAGCAGCGCGGGTGGCGAGTCGGCGGAGAAAGCCCGCCAGTCCGAGACGTACCACCAGGAGTTGGGGCCGGTGAAGGCGAGGGCGGCGACGCCGAACACCCCGGCCGTGAACACCGAGCGGTTGCGTTTCGAGCGCAGCACCGACGCGCTGGTCGCCAGCGCCGCGAGCGCCGCCGTCCCGGCGCCGAGCGCCGCGAAGGCCCCGAAGTGGTGGGTCCACTTCGTCGGGGTCAGCGCCAGCAGGGCGAAGGAGACCAGCGTGCTGCCGATGAGGCGGCGGCTCGGGCCGAGCGCGGCGCCCTGGATCCGGGTGCGGCGCAGAAGCACCACCAGGCACACCGCGACGCACAACAACAGCAGCAGCACCGGGAACCGCCGCGCCAGCGACCCGTCGGGACTGTCGGAGAACAGCGCCTGGTAGCGCAGCGGTTCCTGGAACCACGACAGGTTCGGGCCGATCTGGGTGCGCACCCGGATCGCTTCCAGCACCGCGGCCAGGGTCTGGTCGGCGAACACCGCGACGAGCACGACGGTGCCCGAGGCGAGGATCGGCGCGAGCACCGTGGCCCACCCGAACCCGGCCCGGTGCCGCACCAGCCGCAGCAGCGGACGTCCCGCGGCGAGGAAGGGGGCGACGGCGATCAGGCCGGTCGGGGTCGCGGCGACGGCGAAGGCGGCGGCGACCAGCCCGAGCGCGACCGGCACCAGCCGCCGGGTCGCCACCGCCCGCTCCACCGCGCACAGTGCCAGCAGCGCGCTGACCACCACCACCGGCTCGGGCCGCAGCCCGTTGTCGTAGGGCAGCCAGAAGCAGCAGAACACCGCCGCGGCCGCCCAGCCGGCGGCGGCGCTGCGGCGCACCTGCCGGCCGAGCCGGGGCAGCATCTCGCGGCTGATGAGCAGCCAGGACAGCACGCCCATGAGGAACGACGGCAGCCGCAGCCACGGCGCGGACAGGCCGATCCCGGGCAGCCGGACCCATGCCGAGTACACCTCGTAGAACCAACCGAACGGCGCCTCGGGCACGTCGAACCAGCGGTAGTAGTTGCCGACGTAGCCGGTCGCGTCGCGCGCTCGGACCATCGTGAGGATGTAGCCGTCGTCCGAGGTGAGGCTGCCGATGAGCAGCCAGGCCGCGAGCACGACCACCACCGCGACGTCGCGTGTGGTCGGACGCCACCAACCGCGGGGCGCCAGCCGCGGCGCCCGGCGCCCGGCGCGGACGTCCAGCGCGTGCAGCGCCCACAGGCTGCCCAGGAAGGCGAGCCCGGCGAGCGCCCCGGCGGTGATCTTCAGTGCGCTCGCCGTGGTGACGAACCTGGTGTCGACGGTGATCCGCACGCTGGTGCCGGTGATGCGGTCCCGGGTCCCGTCCAGGTCGGAGTACACCCCGACCACCTGCGGGCGGACGTCACCGCTCTGGGCGACGAGCCGGGTGCCGCCGACGACCACGGTCGTCGCGTGGACGTCGGAGGTGATGTCGACGGTGCAGGCGCCGGCCGGCACGGTGCCGGTCGCGAGCTGTCGGCCGCGGTTGGTGAGCAGCAGCTTGCCGTCGGTCACCTCGAGGGTCATCCCGACGAGCGGGCCGGTCGGCGAAGCCGGCGGGGTGGTGGACAGCACGACCGCGCGGCCGGCGGTGCGGGCATCGAGGTCCCGGATGGCCTGGCAGCCGATGCTGGCCCGCAGCGACTCCGGGCGGTAGGACACCAACGGCGCCGTGACCGGCGCCGTTCCGTGCTCGACGGTCGGCCAGCGCAGCTCAGCGGTGTCCTGGCGCACCGGCAGCAGCGGAAACACCAGCGCGAGCAGGGTGCCGAGGGCGCCGAGCAGGACGGCCAGCCAGCGCAGCCACCGTGGCGCGTACGGCCGCGCGACCCGCGGGGCCGGCGCGACCGGGGGCCGGCCCCGGACGTCGGTGCCGGTGTGCTCGCCCGTCAGCACGCGTAGAGGCTAGCCAGGGGGGCGCGCGTGCGATGGTGGGTGGCGCGCCCTTGCTGCGGTCGGTGGCGAGCCAGCGGGCAGGCACGCGCAGCGCACGGCTCGCGCCGCTCCGGCCGCCTGGTAGATTTGATCGCAGCACCCGGGTGCGGAACCGTTTCCGCTCTCCCCGGCCCGCAGGTCTGGAACGCCGGTGCTCCCGGTCGCTACCGGGCTCCGTCTTCGTGACCAGCAGCGCTGCCGCGGAGCCTCCCCGTGACGTGTCCCAGGAAGGCTCTCGTGTCAGCTCCGTCACGTCCCCGATCCAGCCGTTCCCGAACCCGGCGCCCGGCCGCGATCTCGTCCACGCCGGCGCCAGCGGTCGAGCCGGTCGCCCTGCCCGCCGAGTCGACGCCATCCTTCGCCGAGCTGGGTTTGCCCGCGGTGCTGGTGGCCGAGCTGGCCCACCGCGGCCTCATCGACCCGTTCCCCATCCAGGCCGCGGCGCTGCCCGACGCACTCGTCGGCGCCGACGTGCTG
The DNA here is from genome assembly GCA_039583705.1 of Pseudonocardiaceae bacterium. Classification (GTDB taxonomy): domain Bacteria; phylum Actinomycetota; class Actinomycetes; order Mycobacteriales; family Pseudonocardiaceae; genus JAVKSM01. Next base: position 10,069 of record JAVKSM010000027.1, on the reverse strand, counting down.
GGCCGCGCGTCGACCGGCTCTGGCAAGACCATGGCCTTCGGGCTCGCGATGCTGGTCCGCCTGGCCGGCCGCACCGCCCGGCCGCACCACCCGCGCGGGCTGGTGCTCGTGCCCACCCGCGAGCTCGCGATGCAGGTCGCTGATGCCCTCGAGCCGTACGCCCGGGCGTTGCAGCTGAGCGTGCACAGCATGGTCGGCGGCACGTCCTTCACGCGGCAGACCGAGGCGCTGCGGCGCGGCATCGACGTGCTCGTCGCCACGCCCGGGCGGCTCAACGACCATCTCCGGAACGGCACCTGCCGGCTGTCGGAGGTGGAGACCACCACGCTGGACGAGGCTGACCAGATGGCCGACATGGGCTTCTTGCCGCAGGTGCGCGTCATCCTCGACCTGGTGCCCTTCGACGGCCAGCGGCTGCTGTTCTCCGCGACCCTGGACCGCGAGGTCGACGCCCTGATCCGCACCTACCTCACCGATCCGCTGATCCACTCGGTGGCTCCCGCCACGGCCAGCGTCGCGACGATGGCGCACCACCTGCTGCTCATCACCGCGGCGGACAAGACGCCGGTCGTCGCCTCACTCGGAGCCCGCGAGGGTCGCACGCTGATGTTCGTGCGCACCAAGCACGGCGCGGACCGGCTCGCCAAGCAACTGCGCCGGATCGGCGTCACCGCCGGGGCGCTGCACGGCGGCAAGGCGCAGAACGCCCGCACCCGCATCCTCGCGCAGTTCCGGGACGGCACGGTCCCGGTCCTGGTGGCCACCGACGTGGCCGCCCGGGGGATCCATGTGGCGGACGTCAGCCTCGTCGTGCACGTCGACCCGCCAACCGAGCCCAAGGCCTACCTGCACCGCGCCGGCCGGACGGCGCGCGCCGGGGAACCCGGCCTCGTGCTGACCCTCGTGCTGCCCGACCAGCGGCACGAGGTGGAGACCATGACCCGGCAGGCCGGAGTACGGCCGGCCGTGATGCAGGTGCGCGCGGGTGACACCGCACTGTCCCGCCTCGCGGGCGCCCGCGAGCCCAGTGGCGTGTCGGTCCCCGACGCCCCGGTGCCCGCCCCACCGGTCCGGGCTCCCCGCCGGCCGGCGCCCCGCCGTTCCGGGCCGTCGCGCCGATCCCGGCACTGACCCCTGACCCGCCGGCCCGTGCTCTGGAGTTGATCACCCGGGCTTGCGGGTGGGTTCAGCGGCGTATCTAGAGGTACTGGCCGGTGCCCCGGCCGAGACCCGGCTCGGGCTGCTCGGGACCGCGTCCGGTGATCCCCGCCGGCAGCCCGCGGCGCATCTGCTCGAGCTGCGCCCTCGCCGCCATCTGCTGGGCGAACAGCGCGGTCTGGATGCCGTGGAACAGCCCTTCCAACCAGCCGACGAGCTGCGCGTGCGCGATCCGCAGCTCGGCGTCGGAGGGCGTGGTGTCCTCGTTGAACGGCAGCGAGAGCCGGGCCAGCTCCTCGCGCAGCTCGGGTGCCAGGCCGTCCTCCAGCTCCCGGACGGACGTGGCGTGGATCTCCTTGAGGCGGTTGCGGCTGGCGTCGTCGAGCGGCGCGGCACGTACCTCGTCGAGTAGCTGCTTGATCATCGTGCCGATGCGCATGACCTTGGCCGGCTGCTCCACCATCTCGGCGACCTCGGTGCCCGCTCCGGCGGGGTCGCTTCCGCCGTCGGGCACCCGCATCGTGCCGACCGGGCTGCCGTCCGGTCCGATGACGACCACCTGCTCGCCGTCCGGGTCCGGGGCGGGGCCGGGAGTTGGCTCGCTCATGGCTCCATCCTGGCCCCGGCCGCCGCGGCGCCGCGACCCGGGAGGCAACCTCGTTGCGAGCTTTCGCCCCCGGATGGTGGTGAGGGCAACGAGAGGTTCACCGCCTCGGTCACGACGGGTCACTGGAGGGCTGGACGGTCATGACGACCTTGCCGACGACACCACCGGCCTCGAGCATCCGGTGCGCCTGTGCCGCCTGCCGGATCGGCATCCGCGCGTACACGACCGGCCGCACCCGGCCGTCGGCGACCAGCGGCCAGAGCTGGCCGCGGACCGCGGAGACGATGGCCCCTTTGCCGTGGGCGCCGCCGGTGGGTCGCCCGCGCAGAGTGGTGGCCGCCACGCTGGCGCGCTTGCGCAGCAGCATGTCGAGGTTGATCTCAGCGGTGGTGCCGCCCTGCAGTCCGATGATCACCAGCCGGCCGCCGGGGGCGAGCGCGACGACGTTGCGCTCCAGGTAGGACGCGCCCATGTTGTCGAGGATGACGTCGGCGCCGGCTCCGTTGGTGGCGTCGCGGACCGCCGCGACGAAGTCCTCGTCGCGGTAGTCGACGACGATCTCGGCGCCGAGCTCCCGTGCCCGGTCGAGCCGACCCGCCCTGCCGGTGGCGGCCACCCGGGCGCCGAGGGCGCGGGCCACCTGGATGGCGTGCGTCCCGATGCCGCCGGTGCCGCCGTGGACGAGGACGAACTCGCCGGCCTGCAGCCCGGCCTGGCCGACCAGGTTGGACCACACCGTGCAGGCCACCTCGGGCAGCCCGCCGGCGTCGACGAGGCTGACCCCCTCGGGCACCGGCAGCAGGTGGGAGGCGGGGACGACGACCCGCTCCGCGTAGCCGCCGCCGGACAGCAGCGCGCAGACCTCGTCGCCCGGCGACCAGCCGGCGACGCCGGCCCCGAGCCGCGAGATCCGCCCGGAGCACTCCAGGCCGGGGACCTCGGAGGCGCCCGGCGGTGGCGGGTAGCGGCCCTGTCGCTGCAACAGGTCGGCGCGGTTGACCGCGGTGGCGACGACGTCGACGAGCACGTCGTCGGGGCCGGGTTCGGGGTCGGGCTGCTCGGTCCACTGCAGGACGTCCGGGCCGCCGGGTTCCCGTATCGTGATCGCGTACACGGGCTGCCACGCTACTGGGATCATGGCCGGCGTGCCGATGACGACTCCCCAGGTGTGCGATCCGTGGCCGCTGCGCCACCTTGTGCTGCGCACCCCGCGGCTCGAGTTGCGCCCGGACGACGACGAGGGGCTGCTCGAGCTCGTGGCGGCGGCTCGCGCCGGGGTGCACCCGCCCGGTCAGATGCCCTTCGCGGTGGCGTGGACCGACGCGTCCCCGGCACAGATCGGGATCGGGACGCTGCAGTACCACTGGTCCCGGCGTGCCGCGCTGCGCGCCGAGGCGTGGGACGTGCACTTCCTCGTCCGCTTCGAGGGCAGGGTGATCGGCACCCAGGGTCTGTCCGCCACCGACTTCGCCGTCACGAGGGAGGTCAGCTCCGGGTCCTGGATCGGGCTGGCGCACCAACGGCTGGGTCTGGGCACCGAGATGCGGGCCGCGATCCTGGCGCTCGCCTTCGACCACCTCGGCGCCCGCACGGCGCGCTCGACGGCGTTCACCGACAACGTCGCCTCGCTCACGGTGAGCCGGCGGCTGGGCTACGTCGAGGACGGCAGCCTCGCCTTGGCCCGGCGCGGCCGGGCAGCCACCGAGGTTCGGCTGCTCCTCACGCCGGAGACCTTCGTTCCTCCGACCTGGACGGTCGCGGTGAGCGGGCTCGACGCCTGCCGCGGGATGCTCGGCGCCAGCCCGGCCTGACCCCTGCCTGACCTGGGGGGTGGGGTGCCGCGACGCGACGCCGGCCGCCGCGCTCGTCGGGTTACCCTCGGTGCGGAAGCGTGGCAGAGTGGCCGAATGCACTCGCCTTGAAAGCGAGCGTACCGAGAGGTACCGGGGGTTCGAATCCCTCCGCTTCCGCCCGCCTGACCAGCTCGAACACTCGTTACCGCTTCCTGGCTCGTGAGCCCGTGTCGGCCGTGGTCTCAGTTTTGGTCTCACTTGCCGCCCAGATCAGGCCCCCGACTTGCTGGGCGATGTCGTCTCGGATCACCGCGGTGAGGTGCTGGTACCGGGCGGCCATCGCGGTGTGGGACCAGCCCATGATCCCCATGACGGCGCGCTCCGGCACGCCGAGTAGCAGGAGCACGGTGGCGGCGGTGTGCCGGGCGTCGTGCAGGCGAACGTTCCGCACGCCAGCTTCTGAGAGCAGTTCCTTCCAGTGCTTGTAGTCGGTGCGTGGGTTGATCGGCTCCCCTGTCGGGGAGGTGAAGATCCAGCCGTCCTCGCGCCAGAGCTGGCCCGCGGCCGTGTGCTCCCGGTCCTGCTCGGCCTGGTGCTCACGGAGCAGCTCGGCGAGCTGGGCGGGGAGCCCGATCACTCTGCGGCCGGCGCGCGATTTCGTATCCGAGGTCGTGGTGCGGGTGTTCTGCCGCTGTGGGCAGGAGCCGGCCCGTCGTCCACACGTCCCGTCACAGCCGTGTGTCCACCGTGCCCGTTGCAGGGAGCGGCGAACGACAAGGCGACCCTCGTCAAGGTCGACGTCGGTCCACTTCAGCCCGAGCGCTTCGCCCTGCCGCAGGCCGAGCGCCAAGGCGATGGCCCACCTCGCGCTGTTCTGGTGCTGAGCGGCGGCGTCGAGAAGTCGGCGCACCTCGTCGAGCGTCAACGGGTCCACCTCCGCTTCGGTGAGCCGCGGCGCCTTCGCCAATACTGCGGGGTTACGGCGGAGGTGGTTTCGGCGGACCGCCTCGTTGAGCGCCGTTCTCACCGTGCGGTGAGCCTGATGGGCTGTCGCGGGCGCTCGGCCCGCTTCGAGCATCCGGGCGTACAGGTTCTCCAGATGCTCCGGCTCCAGCCGGTCGAGCCGATGAGCACCGACCGCTGGGATCAGGTGCTTGTAAACGGCGAACCGATACCCGTCAAGCGTGGTCGGCCTGACCGCCCGCGCGGCGATGTTCTCCACCCAGTGCGTCAACCACTGCCCCACCGTCCACATGTGCCCGGGCTGACGTAACTGCCCACTGTCGCGGGCGTTCTCGATGGCTCGAGCCTTCCTTCTGACCGCTTGCTCAGAACTGCCGGTGACATGTCGCCGGTCCGGCTTGCCATTGGCCCGGACACCGACTGTGATGCGACCATGCCACCGCCCATCAGAACCACGGTAAAAGGTGCCGGCTCCGTTGGGAGCACGCCCGCTATCTCCGCGGCGGCTCATTGCTGGAGCTCCGCAGCGAAGGCGCGCAGCGCGTCAAGGGGCACCCGGCGCAGTCGTCCGATTCGGACGGTGGTGATCTGGCCGGTGGCGATGAGGTGCTTGGTGTCAAGTGGTGAGTGCACCACCAGCCTCGATCAGGAATTTGTTGAGGACTTCGGTTAGTTTCAGCCAGCCGAGTGTCTGTCGTGGACGGTTGTTGAGCTCGTCGGCGACTGCGTCGAGTTCGGCCTGGGTGTAGCCCGACAGGTCGGTCCCTTTCGGGAAATACTGGCGCAGCAGCCCGTTGGTGTTCTCGTTGCTGCCCCGCTGCCAGGGTGAGTGCGGATCACAGAAGTAGACGTCGATGCCGGTCTTGATGGTGAAGCTCGCGTGCTCGGCCATCTCTTTGCCCTGGTCGCAGGTCACGCTGTTCCGAAGAAAACCCGGAAGAGTTTCCATTTTCTGGGCCACGAGGGCGGCGACGCGCTGGGCGGTCCGGTCGTAGGGAACCCCGACGAGCATGACAAACCGGCTCGCGCGCTCGACCAGGGTGGCGATTTGAGACTTGCCGCCTTTGCCGATGATGAGATCCCCTTCCCAGGATCCGGGAACCGCGCGGTCGGAGGCCTCGACCGGTCGCTCGCTGATGTTGACCATGTCTGGGATCTTCCCCCTGGTCACCGTCGCCCGGGACCTGTTGACCCGACGGGTACGGCCCCGGCGCAGAGCGAGCTTGAGCTGGGTGCGCAACTCGCCCCGCGCCTGCAGGTACAGGCACTGGTAGATCGTCTCGTGCGACACCCGCATAGTGTCGTCGTCGGGGAAGTCCTGGCGCAACCGCTTACTGATCTGCTTGGGCGACCACTTCTGTTCCAGCCCACAGTTCACTGCGTCATGCAATGCTGTGTTCGTTTCCAGTGATCGCTGTTTCGGGCGAGCGCGGAGCTCGTCCGCTCGTCGCTGAGCGGGTATCGCCCGGTACGCTGATCGGCCACCATTCCGCGCGACTTCACGTGATACCACGGTATGGTCGCGCTTCAGCAACCGCCCGATACATCGACAAGAACGCCCGGCGGCAGCTCCCGAGAGATTATTTCTCGCTCCTCGGCAAGAATCTCCACACCCCGCACCGACAATGACTCCCTTCTCTACCGACTGGAGGCAACATGGTATCAATCTCGATGGTGCACTCACCTTATGACACCAAGCTTCTTCCCCTTTACCCCGGGACGGCGGTGTTCTCCCGACTGACAGTCACTCCCCAGTCGGCGCCCGCCACTTCCTCGCACGTGCGAGTTGTGCGCGAACACGTAATCGTGCTCGCCGTCGCGGGTCCACGGATCGTCGACCTTGACCTCATAGCCGGGGCGTTGATGCTGGTGTGCAGATCACAGATCAGCCGGGGTAGCACGGCGCCGAGATCGCGGACCCGGTTGTCTTGTTTGCCGTTGTCGTCGAGCACCGCTACCGCTCGCTCCCGCAACGCTTCGACGGGGAGCACCTGTCCGCCGGGCAAGTCGTGGTTGACCGCCGTGATCGCGCTGCTCACCGCGGCGATGCGGGCGTCGGTGTCTCCGTTGGCGGGCGCCGGCACAGGGAGGCGGGTCAACTCGGACGGGGCGACCTCCAAGGCGTTCGCCAGGGTCACGATCAGCGAGAGTCGATCCAGCGAGCGTTCCCCGGTCTCCAGCCACGACAGGAAGGCCGCGCTCATCCCGGCCAGCCCAGCGACCACCTCCAAGCTCTTCCCGCGGGCGTGTCGGATCCTGCGCACCCGCCGGCCGATCGTCGTGGGGTCCATCGCCTCAGCCGGCCCGCCCGTCTTTTCGCCACCGCGCTGCCTCTTCCCCGTCCCGGTTGCCGTCTCTTCTACGAGACCAGCCTTCCAGTTACGTTTCCCAGACACTAAGCTCACAAAGATTTACTGGGACGTTGGTGGCTGCTGTGGGCTCGGTAGTAACTTTGACGCCTAGCCGTCAACAAGATTTTTTCCAACTGGGGTGATTTGACGGGCGATCGCGGTGTGCCCGATGCAGCTCTACCGCACCGACGCGAGCTCGGGGATCTACAATGCGGCAATTCCGCTGGGTCTTATCGTGTTATTGAGCATGGGAAGTGACATCGCTCGTCGTCTGAAGCCAAACCCGTTGTTCGTTTGCCGGGGTCACGTGAGTTACAGAGCCTGTGATGCATCGTCCCTGGTCATCCAGGTGACGTCACGAACAGCCGCAGCAAGCTCGGGTTAGCTCGCTGCTGCCCGCGTCTCGGCGGTCTGGGTGAGGTGGTCCTGGAACTGGGCGTGCCGGAACTGGTAGGCGGGGCCAACGGTGCGCAGCAGGCCCAGTCGGTAGGCATCGTCGAGGAAGCTCATGAGCCGTAACGGCAGCTTCCGGGACGCCGCAAGCTGGCAGGTGGCCAGTACGTAGGTCAGCCAGGCGCCGCTTCTGATGACTAGCCGGGCTGCTCGTCTGGCTGCCAGCCCGGCCGTCAGTCCGGCTGCCAGCCCGCTCGCCAGGCCGACCATCAGTCCGCCTGCCAAATCGACCGTCAGGCCGCCCATCAGGCTGGCGAGCAGTTGGCCCGCCAGCCCGATCGCCAGTGCCGTCGCCAGCACCGCCAGGCAGACCTGCAGGACTGTGAGCGTGCGGGTCGCTCGATAGGTCGATTGTGGTCCGCTTGCCCAGTCAGTCCGGTTTGGAATTCCCACCCACTCGATCAACCCGATCGCGAGCCCCCCCGCCAGACCGACCGTCGGCCCCACCGTCAGACCGACGGTCAGCCCAAGCGCCTGTCCTGTGGTCAACCCGACGGTCAGCCCTCCCACCAGTCCTACCACCAGCCCGACCGGCAGTCCTACCGTCGACCCCACTGCCAACCTGCGGGTCAGCAGCGCGACCCGTTGTTTCACCTGCAGGTTGGCCTGTGCAGGTTCGTCAGCCAGCCAGCGGTGGGCCGTGGGCTCCAGCATCAGCCCGAATGTCAGCCCTAACGTCACGCCGAACGTCAGCCCGCCCGCCAGTCTGGCCACCGGCCCGACCGTCAACTCGACGGTCAGCGCGACCACCACACCAAACACCAGCCCGAGAGATAGCCCGACCGTCAGCGCGACCAAGCGGGGGGTGAGGGTGTGGCGCGCGAGATGCCACCAGCACAGGTCCCTGGTGCCGGTGTGGTGGAGTAGGCGGGCCAGATAGGTGAGCCAACCCCGCACGTCGTGCGGGTTCCAGCTGCGACGGGGCCGGAAGAGGTTGCCGTGGCAGGACGCGAGACGCGTGGTCAGCACTGCGGGGATGAGCTGGTCGAACAGGTCGGTTTGCACGGGGGTGACCCCGGGGGTGAGCAAGGGGGTGGGGTCGGCTCGTGACGTGATGTAGACGGTGCGCAGCAGCCACAGTCCCAGCGGGGTGGCCAGCACGGGCGCGAGGTGCCCAGCCGTTCCGCTGCGCAGTCGATGAAGGAGCTCACGCCAGGTGGGGCCGGAATCCGGTGGTAGACAGTGTGTGAGGTAGTCCGCAGCCTGAGCTGCGGTGAGCGGGGTGGGCGCGATCACCGCTGCTGAGGTGAGCACATCTCCTGCCTCGGTGACCGCGGTGGCGTATTCGGTGGTGCGGCTGGTCAGAACCAGCTGGTCGGTATTGGTCAGCGACATGTTGAGCGCGGCGATCACCTTGGGTCGGCGGGGCTCGGGGAGTTCATCGAGGCCGTCGAGGATCGGTAGAAGGTGGCCTTGCTCGGCCAGCGCTTGGGCCGTGGTGGGGCTGAAAGCTCCCAGCGATGGGTAATCATCGGCCAGTCTGGCGGCGAGCCAGGTATGTAGCTGGGGCTGCTCGGCCGGGTTCCAACCCGCGAGAGACACCAGCACCGGTACCGGCTCACCGGGCTGACGGGTTGCCAGCAATTCCAGTAGCAGCTGCACCGCGAGGGTGGTTTTTCCTGAGCCGGGGGTGCCCAGGATCACCAGGCGCCGGCGCCTCAATCGACGGAACTCCGCCGCGAGGGCATCGATCTGGTCACTGCGGCCGGTGAAGGACAACTCCCCGACGGCGATAAACCGGGGATGATCCATCACGGCGGGCTCGGTCAGCCCCCAGCACACCGGCATGGGCTCCGGATCCCCCAGCGAACGCGCCAGGGCCTCCTGACGCCACTGCTGCGCGATCACACCGGCCAACATCTCCCGTGCGTCATCGAGCTGACCCGCCGTCGGCGCCGCCGCCGCTGCTGGTCCCCGGCGCCCCCAGGTCACGAGCGGGATCGCCAGCGCTGGAACCGCGAACACGATCCCCAGGAACTGGGCGAGGCGCCCGGCGTCCTGAGAGCCGGCCACCATGAGGAGCCCGACCAGAACCACACAGCCCACCAGGAACAGCAGGCCAATCCTCGCCGCGGCCGTTCTCCAGCCTCGCTTTACCACAGGACCCGGCCCTCCAGCACCTTAGTCTGCCATCTGCATAACAGCTCCACATCTGGTAGACCCATATAATTGAGCCGGACTAGCCAACTCCAGGATGTGTAGGGCAGGCTACACCGCCGGCATTGGCCGGGCGCTGCGCCCTCAGCCCCCGCGACCCTCAGACGAGTCGTCTACCGGGACGTGGATCCCCGGCCGTATCCACTCGTGGATGCCCACACCCGAGCCGAGGCCGCCGAGTGCGTCACCCGCACGCTGGCCGCCGAGGCCATCGAGCTGCGCAGCGTGGAGAAGGCCGCCCGCACCCCCTGGACTGGGTCGTGCCCGTCGTGCTACGTCGCCATTCGGCCTCCCGCCGCAATCGCTTTGTCCAGGCCATAGCGAGTCCGGCGCTGACCGTGGCGGGGTTCATTATGGTAGGGCTTGCAACCCCCTTCCCTAGCCTTCAGGACTGGCTCGTGTCCGAACTGGTAGCCCTACTCCCATTGGTCGTCTGGATTGTGGCCGTCCTCCTCCGCGGGGCCGTGCGAACGAGGCGCAAGCGTTCACTCGAGCGACAGCCTGGCCAGCGATAGTGGCCAGCGGTGTGGTCCGTGCGGCTGGTCGTACCAGACGTACTGGTCGTGGGGTGTGGCGGTGAGGCCGAA
>JAVKSM010000026.1:18197-28979 GCA_039583705.1 Pseudonocardiaceae bacterium | reverse complement strand
CCCCCCCCCCCCCCCCCCCCCACGCCCGTGAGCGAGCCGGCTCGCGGGGAGCGCGACCTCGGCCCTGGGCCTGCCCCGGGCATCCGGACCGAGGTGCGGTCGGTGCTGCGGCGGGCCGTCGAGGCCTACCGTGACGTGCCGGAGGTGGCGCAGCGACTGCGCGAGCAGGTCGACCGGCTGGACGAGCCGCTCCGGGTTGCCGTCGCCGGGAAGGTCAAGGCCGGCAAGTCGACGCTGCTCAACGCCCTGGTCGGCGAGCAGATCGCCCCGACGGACGCGGGGGAGTGCACCCGGGTCGTCACGTGGTACCGCGACGCCGCGAGCCCCCGGGTGATGATGGTGCCGACGAGGGGGGCGCCGCGACAGCTCCCGCTGTCGCGCACCGCCGGCCGGCTGGAGTTCGACCTGCAGGGCGAGCGCCCCGACGAGGTCGCGCGGCTGCTCGTCGACTGGCCCTCCCGCAGCCTGCGGGCCACCACGCTCATCGACACCCCGGGCGTCGCGTCGCTCTCGACCCGGGTCTCAGCCCGCGCCACCGCGCTGCTCGCGCCCGACGACCGGCCGTCCGAGGCCGACGCCGTCATCTACCTCATGCGCCACCTGCACGCCGCCGACGTGCGGTTCCTCGAGTCGTTCACCGACCAGGTCAGCGCCCGCCCTTCGATGGTCAACACGGTCGCGGTGCTCTCCCGGGCCGACGAGGTCGGGGCCGGCCGGCTCGACGCGCTGGTGTCGGCCCGAGCCGTCGCCCGCCGCTACCGCGCCGACCCCAAGCTGCGCCGGCTGTGCCAGACGGTGGTGGCGGTGGCGGGCCTGCTCGCCCAGACCGCGCGCACGCTGCGGCAGGTCGAGTTCGCCGCGCTGTGCTCGCTCGCCCAGGCGTCTCGGACGGAGCTGGACGCGCTGCTGCTGTCCGCCGACCGCTTCTGCCGCCCGGAGGCGCACCCGGACGTGCCGGCCGAGGCGCGCGTGTCGTTGCTGGAGCGTTTCGGGCTGTTCGGCCTACGGATGGCGACGACGCTGATCCGGCAGGGTACGCGGGACCCTGGGCAGCTCGCCGAGGAGCTGGTGCGCCGCAGCGGGCTCGCCGAGCTGCGCGAGGTGCTGGCCATCCAGTTCACCGAGCGGCGCGACGTGCTCAAGGCGCGCTCGGCGCTGCTGCTGCTGGAGCGGACCCTGCGGGAGCAGCCGCGGCCCGGGTCGGTGCCGCTGGCCGGCGAGGTCGAGCGGATCGCCGCCGGCGCACACGAGTTCCGGGAGCTGCGCCTGCTCGCGGCGCTGCGGGCCCCGGACGTGGTGCTGCCGCCCGATGCGGTCGGCGAGGCCGAGCGGCTGCTCGGGGGGCTGGGGGCCGCAACGCCCAACCGCCTCGGTCTGGCGTCCGATGCCGGGCCCGACGAGCTGCGTGCCGCGGTGCTCGCCGCGCTCGGGTGCTGGCAGCGGCGGGCCGAGAGCCCGCTGCTCGACCGCACCGGGCGGGACGCCGCGCGGGTGGTCGTCCGTAGCTGCGAAGGCATGCTCGCCCGGCTTCCCCGGTAGCGGTGCTCGGCCGGGCAAATTCACCTGACGTCACTTTACGACGGGTTAAACTGCCTGAAGATGCGACGGTCACGAGGTAACACCGGATGGCCTATCGCCGATCCTCAGCGTGAGAGGTCCCGACCAAGCAGGGGACTGCTCGAAACGGGCCTCGCCGCAGTCTCCACAGGTCGTTTTTCCACACAGGGGTGCCGACGTGTCTGCCGCAGCGGGGTCGGGCGAGGCTCCCGTACGCGGCGACGTGCACCTGCTCGGACTGCTGCACGACGTCGGCCACGAGCTCGCCACGTTGTCCCTGCTCGTCGAAGCCGTGCGCGGGGACGGCGACCTCTCACCGCGGACGCGGCACCACGTCGAGCTGATGGCGCAGGAGACGTTCCGGCTGCTGCGGCTGACCCGGTTGGCAACCGAGGCCGAGGCCAGGCCGGTGGCGGTCCGGGAGCTGCTCGGCCCGCTCGTCGCGGTCGCTGCGCTGTCCGAACCGACCTCGGTGATGCTGCGGCCCGGACCGCCCGTGACGCTGGACGTCGACGAGACGACGTTGTGGCGGATCATGACCAACCTGCTCGGCAACGCGGTGCGGGCGGCCGGCCCCGACGGCCATGTGGAAGTCGACGTCCGGGACGACGAGGCGGGCCTGGTCATCGCGGTGACCGACGACGGTCCCGGATTCGGCCAGGGTCCGCGCGGCTGGCGGTCCCGGGGCCTGGCGATCGTGCGCCGGCTGGCGCGGGCCTGCGGCGCCGCGGTGCACATCGATCCGGCGCAGCCGCGCGGCACGAGGGTGTGGCTCGCGTTCTCGACCCCCCTGTCGTCTGGTGAAGTCAGGCGACCCGAGAACGGCCAGGAGGCGGAATGACCGACGTGGTGATCGCCGACGACCACACCGTGTTCGTCGAGGCGCTCGACACGGTGCTGACACAGCACGGCTTCACCGTCGCTGCTGTCGCCACCACTCTCGCCGCCGTCGTCCCCACGGTGCGCAGGCACCGGCCCGCCGTCTGCCTGTTGGATCGGCACTTCGCCGAGGGGGACGCGATGGACCTGATCGGCGAGATCTGCCGGCTGGGGACCAGTACCGGCGTCGTCCTGGTCACTGCCGACCCGGACCACGAGGTGGTGACCGAGGCCCTCGCCTCCGGCGCCCGGGGATATGTCCACAAGACCCACGGGGTGAGGGTGCTCGCCGAGGCCATCCGCCGGGTCGCCGCGGGCGAGGTCGTGGTCGATTCACCCGCCACGCGGGTGTGCCCGACGTCGCCGGAAGCGGCCCACGCTCGGCGGCTGGCCGCCTACCTGACGCCCCGGGAGCGGCAGTGCCTCGGCATGCTCGTCGAAGGCCTGGCCACCCAGGAGATGGTCGAGCGGCTGGGCGTGTCCGCCGTGACGGTGCGGACCCACGTCCAAGCGGTGCTCAACAAGCTGGGCGTGCACTCCCGGCTGGAGGCGGCTGTTCTCGGCATCCGTTATCACCTGGTGGAACAGCCACCGCCACGCCCGCGGCCGCTCTCGGCCGGGGTGACGGCTGCTGCCGTCGTCCGTCACGTGCCGCACCGCCCACCGCTGCCACGGCAGCGACCTCCCTCGGCCGGGGCGACGGCCGCTGCGTGCCCGCGCCGCTGACCCCAGCCGCGCCGTTGACCCCAGCCGCGGTGCCGACCGGAACCGCGGTGCTCACCGGAGCCCCGGTGCCGACCTCGACCTGCGTACCGCCGCGCCGGGCCGGGCTGGTCCAGCGGCCGGTCGACCGCGCGAACATGGCCAGCGGCAAGGTGTACAACGCGATGCCGGCGTCGAGGATCCGCAGCACGAGGAAGAAGAGCCCGCAGTACAGGAACCGGACCCGCCGCTCGACGAGCGCGGCGAGGCAGGTGAGCGAAAGGTCCGGGACGGCCACCCCGAGCAGCACCGTCCGGAAGTTCATCCGGGTGCTGACCGCGGCGCACAGCGGGCCCACCCCCGGCCAGCCGAGGACGCCCGGGTCGAGGTGGGGTGCCAGGAGGACCAGCAGGACCAGCGGGAGCATCACGAGCATCGCGCTGCTCGTGACCAGTTCGAGCAGGAGCAGGCTGAGCATGCCTCCGAAGAGGCTCGGCCGCGGCGGGTGTCGCCGCACGGTCTGCCACAGCCCGAGCGACCACCGCTTGGTCTGGCGGACGTAGTCCCGCAGGTTGTCCGGATCCTGGGTGACCGCGACCGCGCGCAGCGTGAACCCCACCTTCCCGAGCCGCTTGCGGTACACCTCGAACGTCATGTTGAAGTCCTCGATCACCAGGCCCGGCGGGTTCACCTCGATCCACGGCAGGGCCTCGGTGCGGTACATGCTCGCGAACCCGGGCACGATGGGCGTCGCGTTGGAGCGACGCCAGGTCTGGCCGAACTTCATCAGGCGCTGGGTCACCGCGTAGATCCGGGCCCGGTGGCAGATCAGGACCTTGCCCACCGGGGACAGGCCGCTGGCGGCCACGTCGGTCCGCACACACCCCGCCACCGCGACCACCGCCGGGTCGTCGAAGAGCGGCAACGCAGCGGTGAGGTATCTCGGGTCGATCTGGGTGTCGGCGTCCAGCAGCAGCACGGCGCGGAACCGCTTGACGAGCCCGAACCTGCGGATCGCCTCCTGCAGGGCGCCCGCCTTGCCCACGTTGGTGGCGGTCTCGATGACGTTCACGCCGACCCCTCCGGCCAGTTCCACCGTCCGGTCGGTGGAACCGTCCGACACCACGTGGATGTTGGCGGCCGGGACCAGCCGCGCGATGGCGCGGAGGCTGTCCCCGATCACGGTCTCCTCGTTGTGGGCGGCGATGAGCACGGCCACGTCGCCGACCCCCAGCCGGGTGGACGGGGCGGGCCCGCCGGCAGCCCAGGCCGCCGCGTCGCCGGAGCTGGGCGCCAGGGCAGGACCGCCCCGGGCGAACACGCGCTCGTCGAGCAGCCGGAGCATTCCGACGGTGCCCCACACCGTGAAGTTGGCGCCCACCACGAGCAGCGCGATCACCCATGCCGGCATCATCGCGTGGCCGACCCGTCCGCCTTGGACGCGCCGCTCACCGGCAGTTCGGTGTGCAGCACGGGCCAGACCCGCCCGTCCTCGCCGCCGAACATCCACAGGTATACCCCGCAGATCCCGGTGCCCCGCACCGCGTCGAGCTTCGCGGTCATGCTCTCCGCGTTCTCGAACCACACCTCGTGCTGCCGACCAGTGCTGTCGACGTACCGCAACCACGGGGACTGGGCGGTGGTGTCGTAGCGCACCGGCGCGTGGAAGGTCCTGGACAGGTGCAAGCACTGCAGCCAGGTCACCGGCGTGCCGTGGCCGTCGACCCAGTCGTAGCCGGACAACGGCACCCCAAGGATGATCTTTTCGGGGGGGATCTGGGTGACGGCGTAACGGAGTACGTCGCGGACCCACCCGACGGGGCCGACCGGGCCCGGTCCGGATTCCGGCCAGTGGTAGTCGTAGGCCATCAGGCGCACCTCGTCGGCCACCCGACCGATAGCCGCGTAGTCCTGCGCGACGTTTCGTTGATCGTAGCCGGCGTCGGTGGTCTTGGCGAACAGCGCGACGGACAGCAGCTTGTGCTCGGCGTGCAGGGTCGCGCCAAGCGCCTGGAGGAAGCTGGTGAACGCCTGCCGGTCGTCGGCGTGCAGATCCTCGTAATCGATGTCGATCCCCGCGTAGCCCTCCTGCCGCGCCAGGTCGGCGATGTCGGCCACGTGCCGCCGCACCAGATCGGGGTCGTGCAGGATCCGCGCCACGGGCTCGTAGGCGAAGTCTCCGCCGACGGCGTTGGCGATCGTCGGGAGCAGCGGCGTCCCCGAGGCGCGCAGCCGGGCGAGGTCGGAGCGCGCCGCCGCGGCCTGGTCGGGGGGTACCTGGGAGACGACCTGCCCGCTCGGGGAGATGCCGTACACCCATGGCGAGACCTCGGTGAAGTCGGCCCCGTTGGCCAGCACCACGGACGTGCCGTCGGAGAGGTTCCAGAACGGCAGCGAGGCCACCACCACCGGCGGGGGCGGGGGGCTGCCGGGCCGTGGGTCGCCCGGCGGGTGCTCGCCCGGCAGGCGGCCGCCGGAGAGGGCCAGCCACAGGGCCGCCGAGAGCAGCGCGGCCGTGGATCCAGCGAGCGAGGCGACCGCGCTTCGTCGCCCGATCATCACGGTGCCGGGGCCGTCACCGGCCGCTGGCGTGCCACCTGTTCCTCGGCGACCGAGCGGATGATGTCGTCCAGCGTCCGCACCGGGCGGAAACCGATCAACTCCCGGGCGCGGGCGCAGTCCGGTACCCGTCGTTGCTGGTCCTCGTAGCCGTCGCCGTAGACCTCCCGGTAGGACCGCCGGACGGTCCCACACCCGCACCCGGTGACGGCCTGCACCCGCTGCGCCAACCCTTCGATCGTCACCTGCTCGGTGCCGCCGAGGTTCACCGCCTCGCCGCGTGCGCCGTCGGCCTCGACGAGGGCCACCAGCGCCGGCACGATGTCCGCGACGTGGCAGAAGCATCGGACCTGGGTGCCAGGTCCGTGGATGGTCAGCGGCTCACCGGCGAGTGCCTGCGACACGAACCGCGGCACGACCATCCCGTACCGCCCGGTCTGGCGCGGACCGACGGTGTTGAACAGCCGCACGATCACCGCGTGCAGGCCGTGCTCGCGGACGTAGGCGGAGGTGAGGGCCTCGTCGACCGCCTTGGCCTCGGAGTAGGACCACCGGTGCATGAGCGGGGACCCGAGGACGCGGTCGTCCGACTCGCGCAGTCCGACCTTGGTGTTCTTCCCGTAGATCTCGCTGCTGGAGGCGACGAGCACCCGGGCGCCGTGCCGATGGGCGGCGTCGACGACGTTCTCGGTTCCGTGGATGTTGGTGCGCAGGCTCTGCAGCGTCCGGTCGCGGATGAGGAACGCGCCGACGGCCGCGGCGAGGTGGAAGACCACCTCGACGCCGCCGACGAGACGGTCCACGAGGTCGGGGTCCAGCACCGATCCCTCGACGAACTCGCATCGTGGCGGGTCGGCGGCGAGGTTCGCCAGCCGTCCGGTGCTCAGGTCGTCGAGCACGACGACGACGTGTCCGGCGCCCGCCAGGTGGTCGACCAAATGGGAGCCGATGAAGCCGGCTCCTCCGGTCACGAGAGCCCTCACAGGACACCTCCGCCCGGCGCGGTGGCCGGGATCTCGGGGTCGGCCGCGGCCCGCTGCCCGTTGGTCGGGAGCCGGGTCGCCATCAGCGTTTCATAGAGGTCGTCGATCTGACCGGCGACGGACTCGATCCCGTACCGCTCGCGGATGGCCGGGACCTCCTCGCGGGAGCGCCCCCCCAGCGCGACCTCGGCGGCGACCGCGGCCCGCATCCCGGCGACGTCCCCGGGCACCTGGCGGGCACGGTCGGTGACCTGGTCGCTGTCCAGGCCCTCCAGCGCCGGGCAGGTGGTGTACAGCACGGGCATCCCGTTGGCCAGCGCCTCGAGGACCGACAGCCCGAAGGTCTCCTGCGCCGAGGAGGCGATGAACAGGTCCATGGCCGACAGCACCGCGGCCACGTCGTGCCGCTCGCCGGCGAAGGTGACGCGGTCGGCCACCCCGAGCCGGTCGGCGAGGTCCACCAACTGGCCGCGCTGCGCCCCGTCCCCGACGACCAGCAGCCGGCACTGCTGGGTCAGCATCGGCGCGGTCGCCTCGATGACCAGGTCGAAGCGCTTGTTGGGGTCGAGCCGGCCGAGGACCCCGATGACGTAGCCGGTCTGCGGGAGGCCCAGCTCGCCGCGGGTCCGGCCGCGGGCCGCTGGGTCGAACGCCACCCGTGACAGGTCGAGGCCGTTGGGGATCACCACGATCTTCCGCTCGGGCACCCCCCACCTCGCCAGCCGGTCCCGCACGGTCGGGGAGACCGCGATCGTGGCCGCCGAGCACCACTCCGTGCCGAGGTAGAGCGCGCGGACCCCGAGGGTCATCCGGCGCCGCTCCAGGTGGGTCTCCCCGATCGAGTGCTCGGTGGCGACGACGACGGCTGTGCCCGCCAGCCGGGCGGCGAGCCGGCCGTACACGCAGGAGCGGTACAGGTGGGTGTGGACGACGTCGTACCCGCCGGCGTGGATGAGCCTGCGGAGCTGCCCCAGGGCACGCAGGTCGGTGTTGCTGCGCATGGCCAGGTCGCGGACCGCCACACCGTCGCCGCGGATCATGTCGGCGACCGGGCCGGGGTTGTAGAGGGTCACCACGTCGGCCTGGTGGCGGGTGTGCTGGAGGACCGAACGCAGTTGCAGCTCGGCACCGCCGACGCCCAGCCCGGTGATCACGTGCAGAACTCTCATGGCAGCTCTCCTCGGGACAGGACAGGCCGGGCGGGGACAGGCCGGGCGGGCACGAGGCGGGGGAGCGCGGCCAGCGCCATGGCCAGGGTCCGGACCAAGATCACGAGGTCGGTACCCAGGGACCAGTACTCGATGTAGTTGTTGTCGAACCGGACCCGGTCGTGCAGCGAGCTGTCCCCGTGCAAGCCGTGCACCTGCGCCCAGCCCGTGATGCCGGCCGGCATCCGGAGCCGGTCGTCGTAGTGCGCCACCTGCGCTGCGAACCGAGCGGCGAAGAACGGCCTTTCGGGTCGGGGACCGACCAGGGACATCTGTCCGCGGACCACGTTGAGCAGTTGGGGCAGCTCGTCGAGGTGGGTGGCCCGCAGCCAGACGCCGATGCGGGTGCAGGAGCCCGCGGGCACCGACCAGCGGGTGTCGGAGTCGGCGTGCTCGACCATGGTGCGGAGCTTGACCAGCTCGAAGCAGCGTCCGGCGCGGGTGAGCCGGACCTGCCGGAACAGGGCCGGCGCGCCGCCCTCCCAGCGGATGGCGACTGCCAGGACGGCGAGCAGCGGGCCGGCCGCGACCAGCAGCGCGACCGCGAGCACGGCGTCGGAGACGCTCTTGACGGCCAGCCGGGCCCGGCTGCGCCGCCGCAAGGGAACCAGCGGAACGCCCCACACCTCGTCCAGCCGGCTGCAGGGCACCGCAGTGCCCAGTTCGTGCAGCCTCGGCACCACGCAGACGTCGACCGGCAGCAGACGGCACACCCGCAGCAGGCGGACGAGGTCAGATTCCGGGGTGCCCGGGTGGCAGACGAGCACTCGCGTCGCGGCTTTCCGCTCGACCAGCTGCGCCAGCTCGGACGGTTCCCCGAGGACCGGCAGGGGCAGGTCGTCGCGAACCGGGATCCGGCCCGGGGCGCCCCCGCCTGGGATGTCCCCGACCGGGACACCCCCGCCTGGCACGTCCCCGCCCGGAAAGCCTTCGTCCAGGAATCCACAGGCGTGCAGCCCCAGCTCCGGGTGGGCGGCGAGGGAGCGGGCGAGCTGCACGGCGACCGCATCGGTTCCAACGATCAGAGCACGTTCGGTGAGCAGACCGCGTCGGCGGGCGGCCCGCAACGCCCACCAGGCACTCGCACGACAACCCAGGACGAGCCCGACGCACCAGACCACCAGGCTCAGCGCCGCCGGCGCCGCCACCCCTGCGAGGAGCAGCAGCGGCAGTGGCAGCGTCGCAGCCGCCACGACCCGGGGCACCTGATCGGAGACCCGCAGGCAGATGCGGAGGCGGTGCTGGCCGTCGACGGCCAGCACCGCGAGCACCGCGACCGCGTAACCGCCCACCCACCATGCAGCGGAGATGCCCTGCCCAGGATGGAGCGGCAGGTGCGGGTGGCCCGCGAAGACGAAGCTGAGCAGCGCGGCCCCGCAGAGCGCGACCCCGTCGCACAACGGCGGCAGGGACGCCAGGCGCACCTGCCGCCGACGACTGCGGGTGGAGCGTGCCCGGGCTGGTGGAGCTGCCGGGGGCGCCGGCCCGCGAAGAACCGGGGGCGGCAGGCAGCCGAGCGTGCTCACCGGGCTACACCGACCGGGTGATGAGGCGTCGACACGCCGGCCAGGCGGCGTGCCACCACGCGCGCCGCGTAGTCGGCGCCGAACACGAAGCGCATCACCGGACCGAAGCTCGGCGCCACCGCGGGTCCGACGAAGTGCAGGCCCGGGACCGAGGAGCCGAAGTCGCGTCCCACCACCGGGCTGCCGGCGCGGGTGCGGACCCGGGCAGCCAGTTCGGGCTTCAGGAAGGACAGCCTGGACAGGTCGGTCCGGTAGCCGGTGGCGGCGATCACGTGGTCCGCGGTCAGCGTCATCGACGACCCGTCGACCGCCGCCAGGTCGAGCCGGACCCGGGAACCGTCGGGCACCGCCGAGCGCACCCCGTAGCCGAGCAGGGTGGGAACCACTCCCTCGAACCGGGGGCGCAACCAGGCGGCACCGGCCGGGCCCAGTGCGGTGAGCGCGCGGTGCGCTCGGGTGCCTGGTGGGAGGCTCCGGAACAGGCTCGGTTGGCTGGAGTAGAACCAGGTCGCCCAGCCGGAGCCGAGCGCCGCCTCGGGCTCCCGGATGTGCTGCCACGTCGTCCGCCGCGTCGGGAGCGGCTCCCCGTTCCACACCACCCGTCGACCCCGGACGACGACGCGGACCTGCGCCCCGCCCTCGCGCAGCAGCGCCGCCGACTCCAGCGCGGACTGGCCGGCGCCCACCACCAGGACCTCCTGACCGCAGAAGGTCGCCAGGTCCGGGTGCGCCGAGGGGTGTGAGCACATCTCGGGCGGCAGCCCCGCCAACACGTCCGGCACATGCGCGAAGTGCTCCACCCCGGCCGCGACCACGACGGTGCGCGCCCGGGCGCGCTCCCCGCTGCCGAGGGTCAGCTCGTAGTGCTCGCCGGCTGGGGTCACGTCGGTGACCAGCACCTCTTCCAACTCCGGCACCTGCTCGCGCTGGAACCACCGCCCGTAGTCCACGAAGGTCTCCAGCGGCACCGGCAGCCCGTAGTCGGCGTAGGGCCGGCCGGTGGTCTCGCAGAACACCCGCAAGGTGTGCGTCCCCGCGGGATCGGAAAGGTTGGATGCGAACCCCTGGGACTTGAGGAACATCCCGCGCGGCATCGCCTGCCGCCACAACCGCATGGGGTGGCCGAACTGACGGAAGGTGGCACCCGCGGCGCGCAGGTGCGCCGCGAGAGACAGGCCGTACGGCCCGGCACCCACCACCGCCACATCGACGAGGTCGTCCATGTCACTGTCCTCCCTTGTATCCGCGTGACGGCCCCGTCCGCACGCTGTCGCCTCCGGCGACGATCGGAACGCTGTCGCCTCCGGCGACGATCGGAACGCTGTCGCCTCCGGCGACGATCGGAACGCTGTCGCCTCCGGCGACGAT
>JAVKSM010000026.1:0-18097 GCA_039583705.1 Pseudonocardiaceae bacterium | reverse complement strand
CGGAACGACCCCCCGGAGTGTGGCGCGGCCAGGTCGATACCGCGGCTCGGTCCGGCTGCGGCGACGCGGGTCACGCGCGAATGGGCGGGTCAGGGCGCGCCATCCCATCCGCAGGCACATCAACCCGAACGGCGCGAGGTCGTCCGGAGCGAACCACGCGCTCTCGTCCACCCGCCACAGCGAGGCGAGCCAGGAACGCAGGTCCAGCTCGCCACGTCGTCGGTAACCGAGCGCCGCGATCGGGTCGTAGTTCTCGACGAGGAACCGCCGCCCGTCGACCTGGGTGCCGTCGGGCACCGCGCGACCCGTCAGATCCTGATGCGCGGCCAGCGCGACGTCCACGCCCGCGGTGGTGCGGAAGAGCCGGAACTGCGCACCGAGCCGGGGGTTGAAGTCCAGCAGCTTGTACTGACCGTCCCGCGGGTCGGCGCGGAAGTCCAGGTCGCAGATCCCGCGGAAGCCGACCCGCTCCAGCAAGCTCGTCGCCTGCCGGCGAAGCCTCGGGTTGTCCACCGAGAGGCCGAAGCTCGTCAGCCCCGCGTGGGTGGGATAGGAGCGTTCCTTGCGTCCGGTGAACGCCGGCCGAACCGACGACCGCGCGTCGCAGTAGGCGTGGAAGAACCAGTCCTGGCCGGGCTCCGACGGTATGAACTCCTGTAACAGCAGCCGGGTCCGTGCCCGCTGACAGGCCTGCTGGGCTCGGGCCAGCTCCTCGCGGCCACCGAGCACAGCGGTGCTGCGCAGTCCGACCCCACCGGACCGCCACGGGGTGGCGAGCTTGGCGACGAGCGGGAAACCGACCTGGCGGGCGAAGTCCTCGGCCTCGCCGGGCGACGCCGGCAGGACGGCCCGCGGACAGGGGATGTCGAGTTCCCGGCACAGTTCGGACAGCGAGTGCTTCCCGGCCAACCGGCCGGGAAGCTCCGGAGGTGGTTCCGGGAAGAGGAACCAGCGCCGCAGGCTCGCGCCGTGCTCGGCGAGGAAGATCGCACCGGCGTCGTCGGTCGGGAAGAGGACCGCCCGTCGGCCGATTCGCGCCGCCAACCGGGCGAGCCCGGCGTGCAGCCGCCCGACGTCCTCGGGATCGGGGCGCCACACCCAGCGGCCCGACACGTAGCGGGAACGCGACGCCGGCGCGAGGGGGTCCTCACACACGGCGTAGACCGGCACGCCCGCCCGGCCCAGGCTGTGGATCACGCCTAGCCCCCCGTGGTGCATGACGTTCGGGTCGAGCTTGAGGACGACCGCCGGAGTGGTGGTGTCGAGCGCCGGCGCGGTCGACCCGTCAGACGACGTGCCGGTGCCGGACATCGTCGAACTGGTAGGTGGCGTCCAGCACCCGCGGGCAGTCCTGGACCCAGGCGTTGTCGGTACCGGGGTGCGTGCCGTGCACCAGCACGAGGTCCCAGTCCTCGCCCCGCGGCAGGACGACGCTGTGCATCAGCCGGCCGTCGGGCATCTGGACCTGCGGTATGAGCGGATCGTGATAGGCGACCAGGGCGCCGCGGCGGGTGAGCTCATCGATGATCGGGATCGCGGGGGACTCCCGGAGGTCCCGGACGCCGGCTTTGTAGCTGACCCCCAGAACGATCACTCGCGCCCCGGCCACGGGGAGCCCTTCGCCGGCGAGCAGCTCGACGGCACGCTCGACCACCCGGCCCGGACGGGCTTCGATCGACGCCATGGCCTGTTCGATCAGCGGGGCGTGCCGGCCCCGCTCTCGTAGCTGCCACAGCAGGTAGTGCGGGTCGCAGGGGATGCAGTGGCCGCCAACGCCCGGGCCGGGGAAGGCGCCGAGGAAACCGTAGGGCTTGGTTGCCGCGGCGAGTGTCACCTCGACCGGGTCCAGGCCCAGTGACCCGCAGACATCCGCGAACTCGTTCGCCAACGCCAACGTGACGGCGCGGAAGATGTTCTCGTAGAGCTTGGTCAGCTCAGCGGCCTCCGGGGAGCTGACCAGGAAGACCGAGTCGGTCAGGTCCGCGATCACCCGCGCCGCTCGCCTCGCACACTCCGGGGTCGCCCCCCCGACCACCCGGGGTGTCTCCCGCTGCACGTGGTCCGGGTTTCCCGGGTCGATGCGCTCGGGGCTGAAGGCGACGTAGACGTCCGTGCCGACCCGCATGCCACGTCGCTGGAGAGGCTCGATGAGCAACTGCCGGGTGGTGCCGGCGAAACTCGTCGAGGTCAGGATGATGATCTGCCCCGGGTGCGCGTGCGCGACGACGGTCTGGCAGGCACTGCGCAGCGCCGACAGTTCGGGCGAGTGCTCACTGTCCACCGGGGTGGGGACGCAGACGATGGTGACGTCGGTGGTCGCGAGCGCGGCAGCGTCGCTGGCGAGCTGGAAGCCCGGGTCGGCCAGCGCGTCGGCCAGTACCCGGCGGTCCGCGTCGGAGACGTCGGCCTCGCCGTCCCGGATGGCGCGCAACCGGTCGCGGCTCACGTCGATGCCGATGATCAATGGCCACCTCCGGTACAACGCGAGCGCGGTGGGGAGTCCCACATACCCCAGGCCGACGACCGCCACGGACGTCGCCGCAGTGCCAGCGCCGTCGGCGAGGGGCAGCTCGTCCACCGGCATGAACGGCACCAGCCGGCTCCGCAGATGGCGTTCGCGGCCGTTGATGGCAAGGGACAGTTGCTGCTCGGTCACCTGGACCCCCTGGTTCACGTGGTTCACATGGTTCACGACCGGTGGTTCACGTGGTTCACGACCGGCCACACCGGTGTTGGGCGGGAACGTGACGTTTCATGCCGACTGGCGGCGGGAACAGCATGTTCCCGCCATTACGATCATGTCACCGGTGCCGCAGGGGGTCTTCCCCCAACCGCGCGAGCGCGGATACGCATCGTGGCGGAGCGGAGATGACCGGCTGCTCCGACCGTGTCGACTGGGCATTCTGCGCCCTCTGAGCTGATCGTGTCGACTGGGTCGACGGTGTCGTCCGCGCCGGCTGGGGCAGTTGGGCCGGCTGGTGCAGTTGGGGCTGTTGGGGCTGTTGGGCCGTCTGTTCGGTGAGGACGGCCAGTCGATCCCAGGTGCGCCGCAGGTCGAACTCCGCGGCCGCGAGCGCGGCTGCCGCCCGTCCCTCGGCTTCGGTGCGTCGCCGGTGCGCCAGCCGGGTCGCGATCGCCGTCGCCAGCGCATCCGGGTCACCCGCCGGCACCACGGCACCAACCCGCTCGGTCACGACCTCGGCCAGGCCCGCGACGTCGGACACGACCACGGACCGGCCGACCGCGAGCGCCTCGAGCACCGTCAGGGCCAGTCCCTCCCAGCGGGACGGCAGGACCACCAGGTCCGCCGCCGCATACCAGGGGCGGGGGTCGAGGACCTCGGGCGAGAACCTGACGCCCGGCAGAGCTCGACCTCGCGCGCCGGTCGGTACCTCGCCGTCCCCCACGACGGCGAGCTCGGCTTCGGGGCAGTGCTGCCGGACCCGGGGCCAGGCGGCAAGCAGTAGGTCCTGACCTTTTTGGCGGCAGACCCGTCCCAGGCAGACGGCGAGCGGCAGGTGCCGATCGACTCCCAGCCGGGCGCGGGCGGCGCTGCGGGCAGCCCGCCCGGCGGGCCGGAACCGCTGTAGGTCGACCCCGGTGCGGACCACGACCTGGCGGCCTACGACCCCGGCATCCCGGGCGAGGCCGGCCTCGCCGGTGCCGACGAGGACGAACAACTCCGTCCACCGCGACGCGAGGCGCTCCCAGGCCAGGCTCGCCTGCGCCGCTGCGCCGGAAACGGCGAGCCAGGACCAGCCGTGCGGTTGGAACAGCGTCGGCACCCCGCCACGGACGGCGAGCCGGCCGGCCAGCCCCGCCTTGGCGGAGTGCAGGTGCACGACGTCCGGCCGCACCCGCTCGACCAGCAGGTTCAGCCGTCGCGCCTCGGCCAGCGTTGCGGGTCCCGGGGACCGGCGCGCCGGCCAGGCCATCCGGGGAACCCCGCAGCGGTCCAGCTCGCCCGGAAGCCGTCCACCCTCCGGGCATGCCACCACGACCCGCCACCCGCGGGCCAGGTGGTCCGCCGCGAGCGCCGCGACATAACCGCCCACCCCGGCGTCGGTGGGCTGCGCCACATGCATGACGGCGGGAGCCAACGGCGGTGCCGGGTGGGCCCGACGGCGCTCACCCGGCCCGAAGCCGCCGGCCACCCGGGTCGGGTCCGATCGCCCCGGCGCCGGTGTCGCGCAGGATGCCGACCCGCACGTGAGCACCTTCGCGTCGGTGGTGGCGGTACCGCTTGGCCAGCAGCCGCAGCGGTCCGTCACGGTCGCCCACGTAGGTACGCGGGATCGTGTACCGCCCGGTCGGCTCGCCGTACCCGACCGTGCAGGCGTAGTCGTAGCCGGCGTCCCGCACCGCGCCGAGCGCCGCGGCGTCGAGCTGTCCGTACGGGTAGCAGAACCCGCTGACCTCCTCGCCGGTGAGCGCCCGGAGCAGCTCGCGGCTGCCGACGACCTCGGCGAGGAGCCGGCCGCCGGGCAGCGCCGGAAGCGGCACGTGGCGCAGACCGTGGGACCCGATCTCCATCCCGCGCTCCGCCACCTCGCGGACCTGCTCCGCGCTCATGAGCGGCTTGCGCTCGCCCGCTTCGTCCCAGGCGTTGTGGCCGCCGAGGCGACCGGCCACGACGAACACCGTGGCGGTGAAACCGTGCCGCTGCAGGGCGGGGACCACCTGGTCGGCGAAGTCGGCGTACCCGTCGTCGAAAGTGAGCCCGACGAGCCCGGCCGCCGTTCCGCGCCGCCGCGCGGCCAGCAGCTCGCGCATCGACGTGCCGCGCAGACCGCGCCGGCTCAGCCAGCGCAACTGGTGCTCGAACCGCGCAGGGGTCACCGTCACCAGGTACGGATCCTCGGTGTAGGAGCTGACCGAGTGGTACATCAGGACCAGCGGGACACGGCTCCACCGCTCCTCGTCCGGCCGGACGTCCTCGATTATCTGGGTCATCGGTGTGGTCCCTCGTCGGCCTCTCGACGTCGGCCTCTCGGACGCCCCGAGGCTAGTGTCCCGACCGGGCACCGGGGTTCCCGCGTCGAGATGAACCGCGCTACGCCGGAAGCACCAGCCGGCGGCGGGCGCCCGGCCGTGCGGTGTCGCCGACCGGGAGGGTGTCGCCGACCGGGAACGGCGTTGCTCGCGCACTCGCCCCAGACGCGGCTCCTGCATCTGGATGAGGGCTGCCCGACCAGGCTGGAGGACACTCGCCCGGGTGGATCTGCTGCGGGTGTTGCTCGTCGACGAGCATCGGATGCTGACCGAGGCGTTGGCGATCCGGCTGTCGGCGGTTCCCGACCTGTGGGTCCTCGGCCAGTACTCGACCGACGACCCGCGGCTGACCGAGGTGGTCTCCCACCTCGGGCCGGACGTGGTCGTCATCGACGTCGCGCCGGTGGGTCCCGCCGCGCCTGGCCTGCTCGCCCGGTTGACCGCGGCCTGCCCGGGTACGCGGCTCGTCGTGCTCACCGCGAGCCGAGACCCGCACGACGCCGTGGCGGCCGCCCGGATAGGGGTCGACGCGTGGGTTCGGAAGGACTGCTCCGTCGAGCAGCTGGTGAGCATCCTGCGCGGCGTGGCGCTCGGGCACGCCTCCTACCCGCCGGAACTGCTCGGCATGGTGCTGCATGAGCTGCGCGAGGACGTCCGCCGCGCCCGGGATCGCAGCGAGCCGCTGGACTCGCTCACGGACCGGGAGCGAGACGTGCTCGCGGGCCTGATGGAGGGCTTGCGGGGCCAGGAGCTCGCCGACAACCTGGGCCTGTCCACCAACACGGTCCGCACCCATATGAACAACATGTTCGGCAAGCTCGGCGTGCACAGCCGGCTGGAGGCGGTGCGGGTGGCGCGGGACGCCGCGGCCCGCCGACCCGGCGGCCGAACGGTCTACTGAACCGTCACCTGACCCCCAGCGCGGCGAGCTGCGCTGCCGGGAGCCGCGTCACGTCCCGGCCAGTGGGCCCGCTGTTGTCGTACTGCTGAAGCGTCCAGTCCGTCCACGGCGCGGGGACCTTCGGGGTGCCGACCCCGCCCACGTTGTCATACACCCACAACGGATAGCCGCCGAGGCCGGTGCACGCCCCGGGGTTCCCCGAACAGAAGTCGCGGTAGGTGTAGAGGATCGGGTCGGCACCGGTGTCCCGAGCGGCCTCGTGGAGCCACCGCAGCGTCCACGCCGCCGTTCGCGACGGCTCCTGGCCCGGGATGGCCTCGTAGTCGAAGACGATGAGGTCTCCTTTCCGCATGCCCTGCGCCCGGAGCAGGTCGACGAACGTGTCGGCCTGCTGCTCCGGGTCGTCGACGGAAAAGTCGGGTTGGTAGTAGGCGCCCCGCACCGGGAAGGCGGTGGCGGCCGTCCAGTTCGCGGGGAAGGCGAGGTCCTCGGGACCGGGGCTGCACTGCGCGAAGCCGGCCTGGTGACCGGCGCGGGCGACGACGAACTCGTCGCCGCGCAGTGCGGACCAGTTGGGCGTGGCGCAGGAGGAGACGTCGGCGCCCGGGTAGAGAGTAGCCGTCGGGGGCGGCCCGGCCCGGCCGCCGCACGCCGCGGCTGCGGTGAAGAGCGCGGCCGCGGTGAGGAGCACAGTGGTGGTAGCCAGTATCGACCTCGCGGTGACCCACACCATGAGAACCACCCTCCAGGTGTGCCCGCCCCTGTGGTCGGGCACGGCGTCGGCCTCGATCGTGCACCCGATTGCCGCCGGCGGTGACGCTGCCACCCGATGTCCGCTACCCGCCGAGCCACGTGTCGGTGATCGGGGTGCGCGGGATGGCGTGCCCGAGGTGGCCGAGGCCGAACATGTCCTCCAGGGTGCGCAGCAGCCGGTAGTGGTCGACCGGCTCGGCGTATCGCCCCGGTCTCACCATCTGCCCGGTCATGATCAGCGGGATCCGGTTGGCCGGGGAGTTGTCCTCGTCCTCGTCCCAGGTGACGACCAGCAGGCTGTGGTGGGTGGCCGCCCAGCGCCGGTAGCCGTCCAGCTTCGAGCGCAGCCAGGCGTCGCCAGCCGCGACGGGACAGTCGTGCATGTCGTCGCAGAGGTTCGGAACGACGAACGACACCTGCGGCAGGGCGGTGTAGTCCGGGTGGTCCGGGTGGTCCGGCCCGAACGCGCGGAACGGCTGGGAGAGCTGGGCGGGGAGGTCGGTGAAGTCGGGCACCGGGTTGTGCTTGCGGGCGTACTCGCCGGCGCTGCACACCGGGTCACCGCTTCGGGGCAGGCCTTCGGCGTAGAGCGCGAACCCCAGGCCCGCGTCGAGGAGCTGGCGGGCCAGGTTGGGGGTGCCGAAGGAGTAGGGGCAGCCGTCGTCGGTCACCCCCTGGGTGTCCCCGGAGAACAGCGCCAGGTAGTTCGGCTCGCTCGGGTGGGTGACCGCCGATGCCTGGGTGAACAGCGCTCCCTGGTTCGCGAGCTGGTTGAGGTAGGGGGCGGCCGGGTTGCCCACCACCTGGTCGAGGCCGTGGTTCTCCATGACGACCACGACGACGTGGTCGGGCCGGGGCAGACCGGCCACGCCAGCCACGCCGGACGTGGGAGGTTGGGTGGGCACGACCACCGGGGCGGGCTGGCCGCCGCAACCGGCGGTGAGAAGTTCGAGGGAGACGGCCACCGCCAGCAGGCAGGTGGCGACGCGTCGGTGTCGGGATCGCGGAATGACGAGCGGTTCCTTCCTCCCGGCGGGCACTGCGCGGCTCGGCAGAACCTGCTGAGACCGGTATCGCGAGGCCGGGACACACCATATCCGGGCGAGGGCGCCGGCCCGGGCTCATGCCCTCCCGAACAGTGCCTGGAGTCGGCCGAGGAGGTGGGGGCGGCGGAACCGCGGGCAGGCCCCGGGGGGGCACAGTGAGCATTCGGTGCCGCCGCGGTAGTGCTCATGTGCCGCGCGGCTGTGGCGGCAGCGCCGGCACCGGGCGTCGTTCCGGTGTCCTGACCCGCCACCACCGGTGAGAGCGTCGCGGACCATCACCATGGGTCGCACCCTAACCACAGGGTGAGTATCACGCAGGCCGACGGCGAGGGTGAGCGGATCGTCCCGACGTGACCGGAGGTGACCTCACACCACGGTGTTCACGACGCGGAGCACCGTTGCCGCCAGCAGCAGGACCGCGAGGCAGACGGCGGCGAGGTCCATCCTGCGGACCAGGGGGGGGCGGACGAAGCGCGCCGAGGTGCCCGCGGCCCGCTCGACCGCCACCGACCGCACGGCGAGCGTGCAGATCAGCGTGACCAACAGGACGACGGTCAGCCAGACCAACAGTTTGTCGACCACGTTCACTCCTTCCGAGGCTCGTTCGGGGTGGGGGGGACCACGCGGGCCAACACCTGGCTGCCGTCCTGGTCGAACACCACGCGGTAGCGCCCGGACGCGGTGAGCTCGGTGACCAGCGCCGAGGTCCAGCCGGCCGGCAGGTCGTAGTAGATGCGCCCGTCGTTCTCCTGCGACGGCGTGACGAGGAGGAAGTCGGGGTGGGTGTCGAGCACGCACTGCGAGACGTGGACCAGGCCGGGACAAAAGGTCTCCAACGTCGACTGCCCGACCTCGCCGACGCGGGCGCTGGAGAGCGGCACGTCGCTGGTCACGGCTTCGATGTGCTGCCCGGTCCTGGCGTGCTGGTAGGCGTAGTCGACGGCGGCGACGTCAGCGCGGCCGAAGCTCGTGTAGGCGTCGTTGCCGCCGCGCGCCATCACCGTGCCCAGGCCGAGCCCGGTGAGCAGGGCCAGCACCGGGATCAGCCGGAGTGCCCGACGCCGCGGCGAGGGGGGCAGTTTCGGCGAGGGTCGCAGCACCCAGGCGTCAGGGCTGGGCCGCAGCAGTGCCTCCACGGCGACTGCCGCAAGGATGACCGCGAACGGCAGCGAGAACAGGTAGCAGCGCAGGAACACCTCGCCGCCGTAGGACTGCAGCGCGATCAACCCGAAGGGTGCGGCCGCGAGCAGCCCCAGTACCCAGCCGAGCCTTCGCTGGCAGCGCAGCAGCCAGCCGCCGGCCAGCGCGAGCGCACCCACGGCACCGGCCAGGCCCACCCGCACCAGCAGGATGAGCTGACGGCCGGCGTCCCCGACGAACCGCCCGCTGACGCCCTGGTTGAACGACGCGCTGACGTCACCGAAGCCCCCGATCACCATCTGCAACTGGCCCTGCCAGAAGTCCTTGGCGCCCAGGGAGAACCAGCCGAGCGCGAGCAGCAGCACCAGCCACGGCAGCCACCCCGCCCAGAGCCGCCGGGCGAGCAGCATGATCAGCAGCAGGCCGCCGAGGACGTAGGGCGTGAGTTGGTGGGAAGGGGCGAGCGCCAGCGCGAGCAAGAGGACCGCGCCCTGCACCGCCAGTCGCTGCCCCGGCGTGCCGCTCGGCACCACCCGGCCGCGCAGCACTCCCGGCCCGACGGCCGCGAGCCTGGGCGCGACGAGGTAGCGCAGCGTCAGCGCGAGCGCCGCCAGCATGAGGACGTAGGTCGTGGCCTGCGGGGAGAAGTAGTCCTGCTCGGTCCATTCGGTGAGCACGAACAGCCAGGTCGCGATCCACGCCGTCCGGCCGGGGTCGAGCACGTTGCTGACCAGCGCCCGGATCCCGAGCGTGGCCAACCCGGCCAGCACGGTCGGGGCCCACTGCAGCAGCGGCGTCACGTCCGGTACCCCGGCGGCGCGGGAGACGAGCGCGAACAGCGAGAAGAAGCCGGGCCAGGAGAACCTGGCGTCGAAGGCCGGCAGCACCTGCCCGTGGTCGGCGATGTAGCGGATGAAGCCGACGTGCAGCCAGGCCGCCGAGAGCCGGGCGGTCTGCTCGCTCGCCGGCTGCAGGCCGTAGACCAGCAGCACGCCGAGTGCGGTGCAGGCGGCGAGCAGCCGCTGCCGTGGGCGGGGCGCGGTGAGCTCGATGAGCACCGCCGCCAGCAGCACCGGGTAGGAGGCCAGCAGCACCGGCGAGAGCGCCGTGACGAGCCCGACGCTACCGAGCTGGCCGGGCGTGACGGGGCGCAGACCCACGCACCACAGCACCAGGGCCGCCCCGGCCGATGCCGGGACGGCCCAGTCACGCAGCACCGGGAACTGGAACTGTCGCCGAGGTGGTTCGACGGGCGAGGGCGTGTCGGTCGGGCCGGTGAGCGTGGCGGTGGCCACGGCGAGTCGCAGGCTCACGGCGAGGCCTTCGCGTCCGGGTCCGTGCCCCATCGCCGCGCCCGGACACCGGACGCGAGGTGGTGCACCGCGGCGGAGGCCGCGCCGGGCAGCAGGTGGGGCAGCAACGCCGCCGCGGTGAGCACGGTGAGCACGATCATCGCCCCGACGGGGTGCCAGGACCGCGCGGACACCATCGTCTGCGCGAGCAGCGTCGCGAGGGCGACACCCAGGCCGACGGCGGTGACCCACTCCAGCGCGGGCCGGTCGGCCCGCAGGTGGGCGGCAACCGCCCAACCGGGTGCGAGCAGTACGAACGCCACCACCAGGTACAGCCGCAGCGGGGTGTCCAGATCCAGGGCGGTGGACAGGCCGGTGAGCAGGCTGAGCACGAGCAGGGCGCCCGCGGTGATCCGGCGGGTCATCACGTCACCCCCGCGGCGGCGAGGTCGCGCCGGCGGCGCTCCCGGGCACTGCGGGCCAGCGCGACCGGGCCGGCCGCGAGCCCGCGGACCTGCTCCAGGAGCAGAGCGCGGGGGACCGCCCCGGTCGCGTGGTCCCCGCGTCCCGGTGCCAGCACCCCCGGCAGGGCACTTACCGCCGCCCGCACCAGCGCGGCCGTGTCGCCCGGACGGTGCAGCACGTGCAGCAGCAGCATCGCCGACAGGCCGGTGCCGTACCCCCGCACCTGCTCGCGCACCTGCGGCCAGTCCGGAGCGTGGTGGTGCCAGGCCACCGCGGCGGGGGTGTAGACCACGCTGCCGCCGGCCCGGGCGAGCCGCAGGAACAGGTGCAGATCCTCACCCGCCCTGGCGGCTGTTCCCGGCCCGAGCAGAGGGTCGAACCCGCCGAGGCGGTTGACGGTGGCGGCTCGCCACAACGCGGCACCGCCAGGCCCGAAGCGGCCCGGTCGGAACGGGTAGAGCGGGTTCTCGGCGGCGGTGCGGGGTCCGAAGACCAGGCGTTGCGCTCCCTGCC
Organism: Pseudonocardiaceae bacterium; assembly: GCA_039583705.1. Taxonomy (GTDB): domain Bacteria; phylum Actinomycetota; class Actinomycetes; order Mycobacteriales; family Pseudonocardiaceae; genus JAVKSM01. The sequence continues at coordinate 6,995 of JAVKSM010000026.1, read as the reverse complement.
CGAAGCCCTTGAGGGCCTCGAACGCCCGCTGCGGAGGGGTGTCGAGGCGCGCCGGCAGCACCAGGCTCGTCGCGCAGTCGATCTCGTCCTCGGCCAGCTCCCGGACCAGGGTGTGCAGCCAGCGCGGGTCCACCTCGATGTCGTCGTCGAGGAACGCCACGTACTCGCCGGACGCGGCCGCCAGCCCGCTGTTGCGGGCGTGGCTCGCCCCGGGACGTGGCTCGGGGAGGTAGCGGATGCGGGGGTCGATCGCGGTGAGCTCGCCCCACCGCGCGGCCGGGTCCGGGTCCGGGTCCGGCCGGTTGGCTGGCCGATTGTCGACGACGAGGATCTCGAGCTTCGGGTAGGCGGTGGCCAGCACCGACCGCACGCAGCGCAGCAGGGCCTGGGGGCGGTCGACGGTGGGTACGACGACGCTGACGGTGGGCCAGGCCGCGTCCCGGGCGCGGGCTGGCCCACCGTGCTGCGCGGGGGAGGCGGCCTGGGCTGCGGGGGGAGCCACGGTGGTGCTCGCCGGTCGGGCGCGACCGGCGAGGTAGCCGGCGGAGGTCCACAGCAGCGCCGCCACGACCGCCGCAGCGCCGGTGAGCGCGCCGCGCCGCCCCGCCAGTGCCCGACCGACCTCGCGCAGGAACGCCGCCGGCAGCACCCGGGCGACGTAACGGCGCTCGGTGGACAGCGCGTCGCCCGGGCCCACGAGCCGGGAGACCGCGGCCTTGGAAAGCCCCTCGGCCCAGCAGCGCCGCCGCAGGTAAGCCCAGGTGGTGCGGGCCGGCGAAACGTGGTGGGCCACGACCGCCCTGGGCTCGAAGAGGATCCGCGCACCCGGCAGCGTCTGGCGTAGCCGGATGCACAATTCGGTCTCCTCGCAGCCGAGCGGTGCCGTGGCGCAGCGTCCGATGCCCGAGGTGAAGCCGGCGCCGGGTCCCAGCGCGCTGCGGCGGAAGGACATGCCGGCGCCCAGGACGTTGCGCACCTCCGCGAGCGTGACCGGCTGGCCGGCGTAGCTGCAGCCCACCACCCAGTCCAGCTCGCCCCAGCCGCGCGCAGCGGCGCCGCCAGCGGTCGGCAGCACGGGCGGGCGGGTGGTCTCGGCCGGCCACACCGGGCGGGCGGCGCCACCGACGGCCACGACGTCGGGGTCGGGGTAGGGGGCGAGCAGGTGCGCCAGCCAGTCGACGTCGGCCTCGGCGTCGTCGTCGAGGAACGCGACGACCTCGCTGGCACAGGCCACGGTGCCGGTGGTGCGAGCACCGGACAGGCCGGGTGGGTGCGCGTTGGCCAGCACCCGGACGTCCTCGAAGGCCGTCGCGGCGCGGGCGGCGAGCGCGGGGTTGTGGTCGACGACGAGGATGACCTCGTCGGGCGGGCGACTCTGGCGGCGGAGCGACGCAACGGCCCGGCACAGGTCCGGCCACCGTTCCTCGGTGTAGGTACACACCACGACCGAGGCTGTGGCGGCGGTCATGAGGGATCACCAGCGACAATGCCCCGGGCAACGCTCGCGGCCAGCGCGGGTCGCAGCACCACGGCGTCGGCTGCCGCCGTCCTCGCCCTGGCCGACTCGGCGAGGATCGTCCGCAGCACCCGGGTGCCGTCGCTGACGGTGCGGAGCTGGGTCTCCCCGAAGATCCGGCGGCGCTCGACGCTGGGGACCTCGACCACGGACAGCCCCGCGACCGCGACACGGCAATTGAGGACCGTTTCGATCTCGAAGCCGTCGCCCCACTGCCGGTCGCTCTCCCCGGCGCCCGGCGGGAGCGCGAGCAGCGGCAGGAGGTCGCGCCAGAAGGCGTTGTAGCCGTAGCACAGGTCGGTATACCGGGTGTCGAACAACGTGTTCATGATCCCGTTGAGGCACCGGTTGCCGGCCCGCCGCAGGGCCGTGATGTCCTCACTCCCGCCGTCGGCGTGGAACCGGGTCCCCTTCGCGAAGTCGGCCCCCGCGACCAGCGCCGCGACGAATGTCGGGATCTCCGCCGGATCGGCTGAGCCGTCGGCGTCGAACATCACGACGACGTCACCGGTGGCGACCTCGAAACCACACACGAGCGCGTTGCCCTTGCCGCGGCGGCTCTGCCCGATCACCACCGCTTCCGGCAGGAGGTGCCGCGCCACCTCCGCCGTGCCGTCCACCGATCCGCCGTCGACCACCACGACCTGGCTCACCGGAGGTAGCTGGGGGAGGATCACCGCGAGGTTCCTGGCCTCGTTCCGGGCCGGGATGACGATCGTGACGGTCGGATCCGAGCTGCGCACCATCGAGGCACGCTCCTTCCCCTGGTTCCCTGGGACCGGTCGGTTCGTGCTCCGGCCGGCCGCGACACACCCAGTCACCCCGAACCCCGGCGCCTCGCTCGTTCGGACTAATCGCGACGCCGCGGGAATCGTTACATCGACCCACCGTCGAGAGTCGCGCTGCCGTAGCCCGGCAGCGCGGCGGTGGCCCCGGGTGGGGTGAGCGGGTCGGCACCGAGGTTGACGACCAGGCGTTGGCTCGGTGCGGTGAACGAGAGCAGCCGGCCGCCGGCCGACCAGCTCACGGTGGCGTCCCGGCCGTGCACGGCCAACCACGCCCAGAGCCCGGCCAGCGGCGTCACCCGCGCCGGCTGCTGCTCGCTCGGCTCGGTCCACAGCGCCGCGTAGCGGAAGGACGCCGATTCCTGCGGCTGCCACAGCAGGATCTGGCTCGCCCCCCCGGCCATGGCCCGCGCGACGGCATCGACGGTGAGGGCGGTCAGACGGTTCCCGTCGGGTTCCCAGCCGGGGCCGGAGGGGTGGCCGGGGTAGAACTCGGCCCACCAGACGGGCAGCCCGAAGCTCCGAACCAGCCACTCGGTCACCGTCGTGAACATCGTGGTCGCGGTGAACGGGTCGGTGACCAGGCCGGCGTCGCGGGTGGCGGTGGAACCGTCGACGACGAGGAACCCGGCGCCGTGCCGGTGCGCCTGCCAGTAACGCAGGACGTCGAGGTCGCGCCGGTCGACGTTCCCCCACGGCCCGCCGAGCGGAGAGGGAGCGGGGCTGGTGGCGGCGCTCGACCAGGTGTCGAGGGCGATGTAGGGGCCGCCGAGCTGCGCGTCCGGCCGGACCCGCTTCACGGCGTCGTACACGGCGTTGTACAGGGCGGTGTAGCCCTCGTAGTCCCAGCGGTTGCGGGTGCTGGCGTAGAGACCCTTGAGCTCGCTCCACACCTGGAAGAAACGGACCTGCGGGTAGCGGGCCGCGGCCGCCGCGGCGAGCGCGGCGAAGTCGGCGTAGTGCGCCGGGGTGGGGGCGGCGTTGATCCTGCTCCAGTCGGTCTGGCCGGGCTGCCCACCCTTCATCCAGTCGGGCGCCCCAGCCAGGGTGAGCACCGCGACGCCGTGGGTGGCCGAGATGAGCGCCATGCGCTCGTCCAGGCTCGCCCAGTTGTAGACCCCCGGTACGGGCTCCGGATTGTCCGCGCCCCAACCCATGAGGTACTGGTTCTGGACCATGGGATGGGAGGCCAGCAGCGACGTCGGCGCCTCGACCTGATCCGGGGGGTAGTCGTCGACGGTGCGCTCGGTATGGGTCAGCCCGACGACCGAGCCGGGCAGCGGGTCGGCACCGGCGACGTCGGCCTGCCCGGTGGTCAGCACCCCGCCCAGCGCCACCGCGCACAGCATCGTCACCAGCGCGGTCCGCCGCCGGCCGCGCCGACGCTCCGCCCTCATCGCAGGAACCACGGGACGGTGTAGGGCCGCCCGTCGGTGAGCGCCTCTCCGAGGGAGACGCCGGACAGGCCGCGGGCCGCCACGCCGGCGAGCACCCGACGCACCACCTCGCCCCTGTCGACACCCGGGTCCGGGCCGTCCTGGGCGCCCTCCTCCAGGCCGGCGAGCCCGTCGTGGGCGAGCAGCACGCTGCCGCGGCGCAGCCCCCGCAGCGCCTGTGCCGCGAGGCGCTGCGGGGGCTCGGGCAGCCAGTCCCAGGCGCACGGACCCCACAGCACCGGCTCCAGCCCGTGGCGGCGCACCGCCTGCCACACCCGCGGGGTCTGCGCCCCGTAGGGCGGTCGGAACCACCGCACTGGCCCGCCCAGCAGGTCCTGCAGGCGCGCAAGGCCGTCGCGCAGGCCGCGTTCGACCTGCTCCGGGCTGAGGTGGGTGAGCCTGCGGTGGTCCATGCCGTGCAGCCCGATCTCGTGGCCCCCCGCGACGACCTCGGCGAGCAGGCCGCGGTGGCGCTGCGCCCGCCCGGTCAGCACGAAGAACGTGGCGCGCGCACCGTGCTCGGCCAGCGCGGCGAGGACGTGCTCGGTGCTGCCCGGCTGCGGCCCGTCATCGAAGCTGAGCACCGCGACCGGCCGGGTGGTGCGCACCGCGACGAGCGAGCCGAGGGCGGGAAGCAGTGGGCCGGACGTCCACAGCGCCGCGCGCCGCAGCCGGGAGGGCAGCCCTCCCGCCCCCGCCACCCGGGGCTCACCCGGCGGTGCGCGCATCGCCCTCACCCTGGCCCGGCGCCGCCATGGCGGCCAGCACCGACCGCACGTTGCGCCGCATCCACACCGGGTGCGCGGCGTAGCGCGGGTTCTGCGCCAGGTTGCTCGCCACCAGGTGCAGCCACGCGAGCAGCACCAGCACGCGTCCGTCCACGGCGTCGCCGCCCAACTGCCGCTGCGCCCGCGCCAGCGCGGCGAGCGGGGCGGGGTCGCGCCCCGCGGCCCACTCCCGCACCACCGGGCCGAGCTCCCGGCCGCCGCACTGCGACTCCGTGGTCAGCAGCAGGATCACGATGTCGAGCACCGCCGGCCCGTCCGGCTGTGCCCGCCCCCAGTCCACCACGCCGGCGAGCACTCCGGTCGTGTCGAGCAGCAGGTTGCCGGGGCTGTAGTCGCCATGGGTCCACCCCACCGGGACCAGGTGACCGGCAAGCCCGGTGGCGAGCGTGTCGACGAGGAGGCACAGGCCGGGTTCGAAGCGGCGGCCGGCGGCCGCCCTGACCCGCTGCGCGGGATCCCGCACCCAGTGCCGGAGCGCCGCCTCGTCCACGACGGCGAGCCGGGCGCTGCGGTGGTGCAGCTCGGTGATCGCCGTCTGGGCGGCGGCAACCACCCGGCTGCGCCGGGACGGGTCCCGCAGCACCTGCTCCGCCGGGAGTCCTGTCAGCCGACTCTCCAGCACGAAGGAGGCGAGGTCGGTCTCCCCGCTGAGCAGGATCCGGGGCAGCAGCCGCCGCCACGGCCCGAGCCGTTCGTCGGCGTGCAGTAGCGCGAGGACCTCGCTCTGTCGGCGGAGCTGTGCCCTGCCACAGGGTGAGGCGACGGCTTTGAGCACGGCCTCCGGGGCGTCCGGCGGCCCCACCAGGGCAACCGCGCACTCGGAGCGGCCGGCGAGGCGGCCCTGGAGCCGCCACGCCTGGCTGCTGCGTCGCTCACCGGCGGTCCGGAGTGCCGCGGGCGCGGTGCGGCGCAGCAGGGCGGCATTGCGCAGGGTCACCGTTGGGCCGACGATCGGCCGCGGCAGCCACTCCGCCGTCCCCACCAGCAGCCCCGCCGCGACCAGCGCCTGCCCGGCGAGCAGCGCGACTCCCACCCCGGTGATCCCCAGGTGCGGGATCAGCAGCAGCGTCAGGGCGAGGACGAGGCCGGACAGGGTGCCGAGCAGCGCGACCACGACGCTCATCCGCCGCCGCACCCGCGCCGCGCTCACCGCGCTCGCGGTGACGACGTTGGGCAGCGAGGACAGCACCGCCAAGCGCAGCACCCAGGTGCCGGATTCGGCGTACTGCCGGCCGAAGAGGGCGAGGACGTAGGGCGCCGCGACGAACAGCACCGCCACCACCGGGACAAGCAGCGCAAGGGCGTGACGGACCACCCCGCGCCGGGCGCTCTCCAGCTCCGCCGGGTCCGCCGCGGTGTGCGCGACCAGCGACTGGCCCAGCCCGCTCGGGACGAGATAGAGCGAGTAGGCGATGGTCCACGCCATCGAGAAGACCGCGGTCCCGGCCGGGCCGACCCTGCCGAGCACGAGCACCGGCAGGAGCTGGGTGCAGCCCAGCCAACACAGCACGCCCAGGTAGTCGCCGCCGGCGTAACGGGCGACGCGCCGGACCGGCAGCGGTTCCGCGACCTGCGCCCCGGTAGCGACGTGGGCGGGAAGGGCGCGCGCGAACAGGTACCCGTTGGTGGCGACGACCGCCATCGCGGTCGCGGCCATCCACGAGACGGCGATCCCGCGCAACGGCAGCACCGCGGCGAGCACGACGACCATCGCCACCTTGAGACAGGAGAACACCGCGTTCTCCAGTGGGACGACGGCCGCGCGGCCGGTGGCCGTCAGCACCCCGTCCTGCATGACGAAGATCGCCCAGATCCCGGTCGAAGCCGCGAACAGCAGGGTGGCCGACCGCCCGTCGAAGACCTCCGCGAGGTCGGGGGACCACAGCCTCGCACCCCAGGCGAACACCAGCCCGGCCAGGACCGCGAAGCCGCCCCCGACGGCGTAGGCGAGGCCCACCAGCCGCCGGGACCGTCGTCCCGCCACCGGCACGAACCGGACGAGGACGTTGGTGAGGTTGAGCTGCGCCACCCCCGCCAAGAACATGATCGCGTACACCAGGGCGGAGTTCTTCCCGACCACGTCCGGGCTGTACTCCCGGGCGGCCACGATCCAGAAGACGAACCCGACGGCCGAGGTGAGCCCGGAGCTGAGCACCAGCGCGTAGCCGCTGCGGTAGAGCGGCCGGCGCCATGCCGCGACCGGGGTGGGGCCGGCGGCTGGACCCCCCGTGAGGGTGGCGGTCGGCGGGGCGCTGGCGGAGGTTTGCGTCACGGCCGGCTCCGCAGCACCGCGACCCCGGCCCGGGCCAGCGACAGCGGCAGCCCGCGCCGCCCGCCGCCCTGGGCGTCGAGCAGCGCCAGCAGCATGCGGGCCCCTGGATCGGCGGCGTTGGGGCGGCACGCGGGGCAGCGGCCGGGCGCGTGGCCGAGCAGGTGGGCAACGGCTTGCACCAGCCCGGCCGCGTAGCAG
>JAVKSM010000025.1:19517-29719 GCA_039583705.1 Pseudonocardiaceae bacterium | reverse complement strand
TGGCCGGGGTGCGCACCCCGGCGAAGCGATTGCGGGGCAGGCGTCCGCGCGCCGCCAAGGCGCCGACGACGCCGGACGCCACGCCGGCGCCGGCGAGCAGCCCGGCCACGACGAGGGTCAGCACGCCGGCCACTGTATGCGGGTGGCGCAGGACGTCGGGGCCCGCGGCCACGTCGGCGCGAAGCCACCACCGGGTGATCACCGCCGCGGCGGTAGAGTGTCCGCACGCGGTCATTCCGTCCTCGCTCCGTCACACCGGAGGGGGCGAAGGGCTTCGGTCGTTTCGCCTGACGACCGCCCAGCGGCAGGTCTTCGACTAAGGATCGACACATGACGGGAGCGTTCGACCCGCGCGCGATCGAGCGACGGTGGCAGCAGGTCTGGGCCGACGAGGACACCTGGCACGTCGACAACCACGAGGCTTCGGCGTCGCGCGCCTACGTGCTGGAGATGCTCCCGTACACCAGCGGGGATCCGCACGTCGGGCACCTGAAGAACTACGCCGTCGGCGACGCGGTGGCGCACTTCTACCGTCGCCGGGGGCGTCGGGTCCTGCATCCCATGGGCTACGACGCCTTCGGCCTCCCGGCCGAGGGGTATGCGATCAAGACCGGCCGCAGCCCCCGGACCTCGACCAACGAGTCGATCGCCGCGTTTCGTCGCCAGTTCCGCGAGTGGGGCATCTCGATCGACTGGTCGCGGGAGCTCGCCACGCACGAGCCCGGGTACTACCGCTGGACGCAGTGGATCTTCCTCCAGTTGCTGGGGGATGACCTGGCCTACCGGCGCAACGCCACGGTCAACTGGTGCCCCTACGACGCCACCGTCCTCGCCAACGAACAGGTGGTCAACGGACGGTGCGAGCGCTGTGACTCCGTCGTCGAGGTGCGGCAGCTCGAGCAGTGGTTCTTCCGGATCACCCGGTACGCGCAGCGCCTGCTGGACGACCTCGCCCCGCTCGACTGGCCCGACAAAGTCAAGACCATGCAACGCAACTGGATCGGCCGCTCCGAGGGCGCGGTCGTGACGTTCCGCTGCGAGGACACCGGGACCGACTACGAGGTCTTCACCACCCGCCCCGACACCCTGTTCGGGGCCACCTTCTTCGTGCTGGCGCCGGAGCACCCGGACGTGCTCACCCTGGCTGCCGGCACGCCGCACGAGGCGGAGGTGCGGGAGTACGTCCGTCACGCCTTGGTCGCTGACCACGCGGAGCGAGGGGCGCCCGACCGCCCGAAGACGGGCGTCCCCCTGGGCCATGCCGTGACCAACCCCGTCAGCGGCGGGAAGATCCCGATGTTCGTGGCGGACTACGTGCTCGCCGGGTACGGCACCGGGGCGGTCATGGGGGTACCGGGACAGGACCAGCGTGACTGGGACTTCGCCACGGTCTTCGACCTGCCGATCGTGCGGACCGTGCAGCCCCCCGACGACTTCGAGGGACAGGCGTACCCCGGTGACGGTCCCGCGATCAACTCGGCGTTCCTCGACGGCCTCGCTACCGCGGCGGCCAAGCGGGCGATCGTCGACTGGCTCGCCGAGCGCGGGCTCGGGAGGTTCGAGGTCTCCTACCGGCTGCGGGACTGGCTGGTGTCCCGCCAGCGGTACTGGGGGTGCCCGATCCCCGTCGTCTACTGCCCGTCCTGTGGCATCGTCGGAGTTCCCGAGGACGAGCTGCCGGTCACGCTGCCGCAGATCGAGGACTACGCCCCGAAGGGTCGCTCGCCGCTGGCCGCCGCCGAGGACTGGGTGCGCACCACGTGCCCGTCGTGTGGCGCGCCGGCCCGGCGGGAGACCGACACGATGGACACTTTCGTCGATTCCTCCTGGTACTTCCTGCGGTACTGCGACCCGCACAACGCCGCCGCCGCGTGGGACCGCTCGGTGGTCGACCACTGGATGCCGATCGACCAGTACATCGGCGGCGTCGAGCACGCGATCCTGCACCTGATGTACGCGCGGTTCTTCTGCAAGGTCTTCGCCGACCTCGGGCTCCTCGGCTTCCAGGAGCCGTTCGCGCGGCTCTTCACCCAGGGCATGATCACCCGTAACGGGGCGAAGATGTCCAAGTCCAAGGGGAACTCCGTCTCGCCCAGCGAGATCATCGCGACCTACGGGGCTGACGCCGTCCGCTGCTACGTCCTGTTCATGGCTCCGCCCGCCCAGGGCGGGGACTGGACCGACGACGGCGTCGAGGGCGTCTACCGGTTCCTCAGCCGGTTGTGGCGGTTGTCCAGCGAGCTCGCCGCGGCGCCGTCGACCGGGACCGGGCCATCAGCCCGGGCCGCGGCGCCGGCCCCGGTGCCGTCGCCGGTGCCGGCGGTGAGCGATGACCTCCGGCTGCTCCGGAAGACGCACTGGGCGATCGACAAGGTCACCGGGGACATCGACGGGAGGTTCGCCTTCAACACCGCGATCGCCGCGGTCATGGAGCTGGTCAAAGAGGTGTCCCGGGTCCGCTACGAGGGCGAGGGCAGCGTCGAGACCAGGCGTCTCGCGTTGGTGGTCGCGGCGTCCCTGTTGTTCCCGTTCGCCCCGCACGTCTCGGCGGAGGTGTACCACCACCTTACCGGGGAGCGGGTGTGGGAAAAGCCGTGGCCGGTCGCGGACCCGGCCTACCTGGTCGAGGACCGGGTGGAGTACCCGATCCAGGTCAATGGCAAGATCCGCTCGCGGGTCAGCCTGCCGGCCGGCGCCGACGATTCGACGGTGCGGGACGCCGCGCTGTCCGACGAGAAGATCGTCGCGCTGGTCGACGGCCGCCGGCCGCGCAAGGTCATCGTCGTCCCTGGCCGCTTGGTGAACGTCGTGCTGTAGCTCCCGGCTGACGATTGACAGGCGGGCTCACGGGCGTTCCACCGGGCGGAGCACGACCTGCGTGAGGTGAGCGTCCTGCGGGGCTGCCACGGCGACCAGGACCACGCCGGCCACGGACTCCGGCGCCAGGTAGCGGGTCGGCTCGTACGGCGCGTCCTCCGCCACCCGAACCGCACGCTGCATGTCGGTGGCCGTCCGTCCCGGGTGCACGGACGTCACCCGCACTCCGTTCGGCGCCTCCTCGGCCCGCAGCGAGTCGCCGAAGGCCCGCAGGGCGAACTTGCTCGCGGCGTAGGCGCCCCAGCCGGGTCTGGCGGAAAGCCCCGCTCCCGAGTTGATCAGCACGACGTGGCCGCGGGCGGCACGCAGCGCGGGCAGCAGCAGCCGGGTCAGCTCGGCGATCGCGACCACGTTGACCTCGAACTGACCTCGCCACACCGCGGCTGGGGTGTCCGCCACGGTGCCGATGTGGCTGACCCCGGCCGAGTGCACGAGCACGTCGAGGGAGCCGATGCCGGCCGTCGCGGCCGCCAGCGCCTCGGGATCGGTGAGTTCGACGGGCCACGGCCGCGAGCCGGGCAGCTCACCGGCCATCGCGGCGAGCGCATCGCCGTCCCGGCCTCCGAGCAGCAGGTCGTAGCGGGGCGCGAGCGCGCGGGCGACGGCCGCGCCGATCCCGCGGGATGCCCCGGTCACCAGGGCCAGCGGACGGTCCACGGCCCGGCAGCGTACCGCTAGCGCTCCAGGTCGCCGCGGATGAACGCCTCGACGGCGTCGCGGGCCTCCGAGTCGCGGTACTGCACCGGTGGCGACTTCATGAAGTAGGACGACGCCGAGTGGACAGGTCCGCCGACGCCGCGGTCCAGCGCGATCTTCGCCGCCCGGATCGCGTCGATGACGATCCCCGCCGAGTTCGGGGAGTCCCACACCTCGAGCTTGTACTCCAGGTTGAGCGGCACGTCTCCGAACGCCCGGCCCTCCAGGCGCACGTAGGCCCACTTGCGGTCGTCGAGCCACGGCACGTAGTCCGACGGTCCGATGTGGACGTTGCGCCGATCGATGTCGTGCGAGAGCTGGGAGGTCACCGACTGGGTCTTCGAGGTCTTCTTGGACTCCAGCCGTTCCCGCTCGAGCATGTTCATGAAATCCATGTTGCCGCCGACGTTGAGCTGCATCGTGCGGTCCAGGTGCACGCCGCGGTCCTCGAACAGCTTGGCCAGCACCCGGTGCGTGATCGTCGCGCCCACCTGGGACTTGATGTCGTCCCCGATGATCGGCACGCCGGCGGACTCGAACCGGGCCGCCCACTCCGGATCGGACGCGATGAACACCGGCAGCGCGTTGACGAAAGCCACCCCGGCCTCCAGCGCGCACCGCGCGTAGAACAGGTCGGCCTGCTCGGAGCCGACAGGCAGGTAGGAGACGAGCACGTCGACCCGGGCCTCCCGCAACACCGCCACGACGTCCACCGGCTCCTCGTCCGACTCGCTGATCGTCTCGCGGTAGTACCTGCCGAGCCCGTCCAGTGTTCGGCCGCGCGCGACCGGGACGCCGAGCGGTGGGACCTCGCAGAGCGAGATGGTGTTGTTCTCGCTGGCGGTGATCGCCTCGGCGAGGTCGTGGCCGACCTTCTTCGCGTCGACGTCGAAGGCGGCCACGAACGTGATGTCGCGGACGTGGTACCCGCCGAAGTCGACGTGCATCAGGCCCGGGACGCGGGTCGCCGGGTCGGCGTCGGCGTAATAGTGCACGCCCTGGACCAGCGACGCGGCGCAGTTGCCGACACCGACGACAGCCACACGTACCTGCCCCATGCGGGCCTCCTCGTTCCGGTCCGTTCGTTCCTGTCCGTTCGTTCCGGTCCGTCCTCGACCGCCTACTCGGCGGACCGCTTCTGTTCGGCCTGCTCCGCCGCGATGAGCTCGTTGAGCCAGCGGACCTCGCGCTCGGTGGAGTCCAGCCCCATCTGGTGCAGCTCACGGGTATAGCGGTCGATCTGCTCCCCGGCCCGCGCCAGCGCCGCTCGCAGGCCCTCCCGCCGCTCCTCCACCCGGCGCCGCCGGCCCTCGAGGATCCGCATCCTGGCCTCGGCCGGGGTGGCCGAGAAGAACGCCAGGTGCACGCCGAAGCTCTCGTCGTCCCAGGCATGCGGCCCGGAGTTGCCGAGCAGCTCGGTGAAGCGCTCCTTGCCCTCCGCGGTGAGCTGGTACACCCGCCGGGCGCGGCGGCCGACGCTCTCCTCCTCGCGGATCAGCCCCTCCCACTGCAGCCGCCGCAGCGTCGGGTACAGCGAGCCGTAGGAGAATGCCCGGAACGTCCCGAGCCGGGCGTGCAGCCGCTTGCGCAGCTCGTAGCCGTGCATCGGCGCCTCGTGGAGCAGGCCGAGCACGGCGAGCTCGAGCACGACTACCTCCTCGACATCGCCGGCGGGTACTGACCACAACCATCCGGTGGGTACTGCCCACAACCATATCGCCGCGATACATCAGCCCGCGACTCCGACCCCTTCCGCGGGACGCCGGCTGGGGGTGCGTGGTGACCCCGCGCGTACCCTGGCCGGGTGCTGACCCAACGCCAGGTGGTGGACTACGCGATGCGGCGCCGCGCGCTGCTCGCCGATGTCTACTCCGGTCGGGTGGACGTGATGGAGGTCTGTGACGCCACTCCCTACCTGCTGCGGGCCGCGAAATTCCACGGCGAGGCCAGTGACACCACCTGCCCGGTGTGCCGCAAGGAGCGTCTCACCCAGGTCTCCTGGGTATACGGGAACGCGCTCAAGCACGCCTCCGGATCGGCTCGCAGCGCCGAGGAGCTGGGCCGGATGGCGACGATGTACGAGGAGTTCACGGTCTACGTCGTCGAGGTCTGCCGCACCTGTAGCTGGAACCATCTGATTCAGTCCTACGTCTCTGGAACCGGCGGTCTGCCAGGCGACGGGACCCGGCAGAAGACCGCCCGCCAGTGAGACCGCAGGACCGGCGTCAGCTCCCCGGCGCCGGTCCGGGAGGTTGATTCGTGAACGACGAACACGACGCGGAGCGGACCGGAGCGTGGACGCCCACGTGGGCGTCCCGTGACTCCGGCGCCGCTGCCGGGAGGGATGACTCCGACCGGGACGGCCCGGTGACGGAGCGCCACCCTCCACCCCGGCATCCGGCTGGACCCCCGCCCCCCCGGGAGGCCGGACACAGCGGCGGCGTCGCCCGCAGCGGTGCCGTCCGTGAGAACCTCCCCCGGCACGGCACGTCTCGGCGGCAGCCCCGGCCAGGGCCACCGCCGGTCCGGCAAGGCCAACCGCCGCTCCGGCAGGGCCAACCGCAGGTCCGTTCGGGCGGGCCGCCGCCGGTCCGCCCCGGCGGCTCACCCCCGTCGCAGCCTCCGCGTCTGCCCCCGTCCTCCGCTCCCTGCCGGGAGATCGGAGCGGCGGAGTATCCGGCCGAACCCGAGCTGCTCACCCACCGCCACCAGCCGTTACTGCGGCGTGGCGCAGCGGCCGAGGACGGACCCGCGCTACCGCCAGAGCCGGCGGGCGGCAGTGCGCGTCGCAGGAGGATCTGGCGGCGGGTGCGCCGCACCGCCTACGTCCTCGTCGGCCTGGCGGTGCTGGGTCCGGTACTGGCCTTCGCCATCGGCTACCTCGTGTTCAAGGTCCCCACGCCGGACGACGCTGTCAACAACCAGGTCGCCACGCTGACCTACGCGGACGGCTCGCTGCTTGCCAAGATCACCCCGGACCGGCAGGGCAACCGGATCAAGGTCGGCATCAGCGCGATTCCGGCGCCGGTGCAGCACGCGGTGCTCGCCGCTGAGGACCGCAGCTTCTACTCCAACCCCGGCTTCGACATCACCGGCATCCTCCGGGCCGCGTGGGACCAGATGCGCGGCGGCACCGGCGGCGGCTCGACGATCACTCAGCAGTACGTCAAGCTCACCCTGGTCGGCGACGAGCACTCGTTGTGGCGCAAGTACAAGGAAGTCGTCATCGCCACGAAGCTCTCCAAGCGGGAGTCGAAGGAGCAGATCCTCGACAACTACCTCAACACGGTCTACTTCGGACGCGGCGCCTACGGCATCGAGGCCGGGTCACAGGCTTACTTCGGCAAGGACGTCGGCAAGCTGAGCCCGGCCGAAGGCGCGCTGCTGGCCAGCGTGATCCAGGCTCCTTCGCTGTGGGACCCGGCGATCAACCCGATACACGCCCGGGAACGCTGGAACTACGTCATGGACGGCATGGTCAGCCAGGGGTGGCTGCCGGCCGCCGACCGCGCCGCCGCGACGTTCCCGACGACGATCCCGCCGCGGTACACGCCCCGCAACGGCGCGACCGACGCCCGGGGCCACATCGTGCAGGCCGTGCAGGACGAGTTGGCCCGTTACGGCATCAGCGAGCAGGAGATCAACCAGGAGGGCCTGCACATCACGACGACCATCAACCCGCAGTTCCAGCGGCAGGCCGTCGACGCCGTGCACAAGCAGATGGCCGGCCAGCCCGCCAACCTGCGCACCGCGCTGGTCGCCGTGGATCCGCGGACCGGCGCGATCGTCGCCTACTACGGTGGCGACGACGGGATGGGCTTCGACTACGCCCAGACCGAGAAGCAGCCGGGGTCGTCGTTCAAACCGTTCGTGCTGCTCGCCGGCCTGGAGCACGACCCGCCGTTCGGTCTCGGCTCGACCTTCGACGGCACCTCGCCGCAGACGATCGCCGGGACGAAGGTCGCCAACTCCGACGGCGAGAGCTGTGGGACGAGCTGTGACCTCAAGACGGCCATGACCGAGTCGGTCAACACCGTCTACTACAACCTCGGTATCGCGGTCGGTCCGCAGGGCGTGGCCGACGCCGCCCACCAGGCCGGGGTCACCGCCCAGCTTCCCGACCCCACCGGTGGCATCGCCATCGGCGACAAGGAGGTCACCCCGGTCGACATGGCCTCGGCCTACGCCACCTTCGCCGACAACGGGACCTACTTCGCGCCGCACCTCGTCTCCAAGGTCGTCACGGCCGACGGCCGGGTGCTCTACGACGCCCCAAACGTCGGCGAGCAGCGGATTCCGGCCAACCTGGCCCGCAACGTCACCGAGTCGATGGTGGACGTCGCCGGCTATTCCCGGATCCCGCTGGCCGGTGGCCGGGACGTCGCTGACAAGACCGGCACGGTGCAGTCCTACGTCCCAGGGCAGAACAACGACGCGTGGAACGTCGGCTACACCCCGTCGCTCTCCGCCGCGGTGTGGGTGGGCACCGACGACAACAGCCCGATCAAGGACAAGGACGGGCGGATCATCTACGGCCGCATGGCGCCCGGCTCGATCTGGCAGTCGTTCATGGACAGCGCGCTCAAGGGCACGCCGGAGCAGTCGTTCGGGCCGTTCACGCCGATCGGCAGCCCGCCGCCGGACACCGCGACGGCGGTGCCGACCAGCCAGCCGACCACCACGGCGCAGCCGGTGCCGACCAGCCAGCCGACCACCACGGCTCCGACGACCGACACCTTCGACATGCCGTTCCCGAGCTTGACCCAGCCGACGCCCGATCCCTGCAGTTTCTTGGGGAACTGCTCCCAGCCGACCCCAACCCGGCCGCACCACGGCGGTGGCTCCGGCGGTGGTGGTCCCGGTGGCGGTGGCTCCGGCGGCGGCGACACCACACCCATCGGAGTGCCAGGTCCCGGAGGGGGCTGAGCCGGCGTGGCGCGGGCCGCGGACCCGGGCCGGCAGGTCGTGACCGCTGTCCGGGTGCTGCCCTCCCGGGACGACCCGGTGGTGGGCGCCGCCAGTGGGGCGATCGGCGGTCCGGTGGGGAAGCACGCCGTCATCGGCCGGTCGTGGTTCCTCACCCCGTTGCGGGCCGTGCTGCTGCTCGCGGTGGTGACGCTCGCCCTGGGCTGGTTCGTCAAGGCGCCGTGCCTGCAACAGGTCACCGACTCCGCCGGCGTGGCCCACCTGGACTGGAGTGCCGACCGGCAGTACGTCGCCATGTGCTATTCCGACACGGTGCCGCTCTACACCGCCGAGCGGGTGGATAGCGGCGCGCTGCCCTACCGGACGACGTGGGTCGACTCCCCGGGGACGCCGCAGCAGCAGGTGCGCGCCATGGAGTATCCGGTTCTCACCGGGTTCTTCCAGTGGTTCAACGCCCGGTTGGCCGCCGGTTGGGAGAAGGCCGCGGCGGTGGTCCCGGCGTTGCCGACCGCGCTGCCGGTCGTCGTGTACTTCACCATCACGGCGGTCTGGCTGACGCTGGCCTGGCTGGTCACCGTCTGGGCGGTGCTGCGGCTGCGCCCGGGTCGGCCGTGGGACGCCGCGATCGTCGCGGTGTCCCCACTGGCGCTGCTGCACGTGTTCACCAACTTCGACGCGCTGGCCGTGGCCGGGGCGACCACCGGGCTGCTGGCCTGGTCGCGGCGCCGGCCGGTGCTGGCGGGCATGCTGCTCGGGCTGGGCGGTGCGGCCAAGCTCTACCCGCTGTTCCTCTTACTGCCGCTGCTGCTGCTGGGCTGGCGGGCCCGCCGGATGCGGGCGGGGTTGCGCGCTCTCGCGGCCGGCCTGCTCACCTGGACCGCAGTCAACCTGCCGGTCGCGCTGGCCTGGCCGTGGGGCTGGTCGGAGTTCTTCCGGCTCAACACCAGTCGCCCCGCGGACCTGGACTCCCTCTACAACGTCGTGTCCGGCTTCACGGGCTGGGCCGGCTTCGACGGCCCGTTGCGGCCCGGGGCGGGTCCCACCGTGCTCAACTCCGTCAGCGCGGCACTGTTCGGCCTCTGCTGCCTCGGCGTCGCGTGGCTGGCGCTGCGGGCGCCGCGCCGGCCCCGGCTGGCGTCGCTGTGTTTCCTGCTCGTGGCGGCGTTCCTGCTCGTCAACAAGGTGTGGAGCCCGCAGTACTCGCTGTGGCTGGTGCCGCTCGCGGTGCTCGCGCTGCCCCGCTGGCGCCCGCTGCTGGCGTGGATGACGCTGGATGCCCTGGTGTGGGTGCCGCGGATGTTCTACTACCTCGGGGCCGCCGCGAAGGGCCTGCCGCCGCAGTGGTTCTACGCGGCGGTCATCGTCCGCGACCTCGCCGTCATCGGCGTCGCGGCGGTCGTCGTCCACACGATCTACCGACCCCACCGCGACCCGGTGCGGGCGCGCGGCGGTGCCGGTCCGACCGACGACCCGGACGGTGGGGTGCTCGACGGCGCGCCCGACCGGGGCGCCTCCAGCCCCGCGCCCGGGTCTGCGGCACCAGCCACGTGAGGTTCCCCCCTCTCCTGACCGGAAAGTCGGTCAGGAGAGGGGGCCGCGGCAACCACCCGGACCCGGTGCCAGCTCACGGAATGCCCGCCGTGACGGCGGAGGTCCAGATCAGCACCTCGAACCGGTTACTGGTGGTACCAGTTCTGGAAGTT
>JAVKSM010000025.1:0-19417 GCA_039583705.1 Pseudonocardiaceae bacterium | reverse complement strand
CCCGCCGTTGCAGGGGAGGGTGTAGACGTTTCCGCTGGTGTTGCTGTCCAGGCAGAAGCCGGTGGACACGTCCCGGACCGGGCCGCCAGGACCAGAGATTACCCAGTTCTGGAAGTTCCCGCCGTTGCAGGGGAGGGTGTAGACGTTTCCGCTGGTGTTGCTGTCCAGGCAGAAGCCGGTGGACACGTCCCGGATGGTGCTGGTGGTGTTGCGGCCGGTGTACACCCAGTTCTGGAAGTTCCCGCCGTTGCAGGGGAGGGTGTACGCGTTTCCGCTGGTGTTGCTGTCCAGGCAGAAGCCGGTGGACACGTCCCGGAATGTCGAGGTCGCCGTGGCGCTGGCCACGGCGGGCACGGCGAGTGCCCATGCGAGCGGTGCGAGCACGGCGAGCCCGACGAGCACGCGCCTGAGTGTCTTTGCCGTTCTGGTCATGGTCGAATCTCCCTCCTCGAGAGCGCGAGCCGCCCCCGCGCTGGATAAGGAGGCGGGCACAGCGGGGTGGGATACGAAGCTCGCTGACCCGATGAGGTGATAACACCGACGGTGTCGTGGATGGTGGCGGATTACCTGGGCGGTTCCACGACGGTCATTGCATCTGGGCTTGATTCCTCACGTTGGCGAGGGTGTCCACCGTCGCGTCCCTGGCGGGCGGGGCTCACCGAGCCAGGGCGGCGCGCAGGAACGCGATGTCGTCGGCCTGCCCGTCGCCGGGGGTCTCCACGATCACCGGAGCGCCGGCCGCGGTGACGACCGCGGCGAGCTGCTCGGGTGGGATCGTCCCGGTGTCGATGTTCGCATGCCGGTCCCGGGAGGAGCCGAACTCGTCGCGCGAGTTGTTGAGGTGCACCAGGTCGATCCGACCGGTGATCGCCATCACCCGGTCCACCACGTCGCGGAGATCCTCGCCTGCGGCATAGGCGTGGCAGGTGTCCAGGCAGAACCCGACATCATAGCCGCCGACCACGTCCCAGAGCCGGGCCAGCATGTCGAACCGCCGGGCCATCGCGTTGTCTCCGCCGGCGGTGTTCTCGATGAGCAACGGGACGGCGAAGCCCCCGGTCTCTGCCTGCCGGGCGAGGAACCTGCGCCAGTTCTCGATGCCGTCGGCCGGATCCTCGGACTTGGTGACGTGCCCGCCGTGGACGACCAGCCCGGCGGCCCCGACCGACGCGGCCGCCTCGGCGTGCGCGAGGACCGTCTTGCGCGACGGGATCCGGATCCGGTTGTTGGTCGACGCCACGTTGAGCACGTAGGGGGAGTGGATGAACACCGTGAGCCCGCTGGCGAGCAGGCCGTCCGTGCAGGGGTGTCGCCGCGGCTTCTCCCAGCCCTGGGGATCGGCCAGGAAGAACTGCACGGCCTCCGCTTTCCGCTCGGCGGCGGCGGCCACCGGGTCGTCGTCGCGGACGTGGGCCCCGATGCGCATGGCAGCAGGGTAGCCAGTGCCCCGGATCCGAGCCCCTCGGCGGAGACGGTGACGTGCCCTCGCCCAGTCGGTAGCAGCGCGTGACAGGGAGGTCCGCCATACCCCCGAACCGGGTATACCAACGATATAGGTGTAGCTTCAGGCCGCTCACCGTGTCACCGTATGGGCTGGTCGCTGAATGTGACCGAGGCACGTAGCTCGTACGCGCCATTGGAGTCGAACTCTGGTAACGGAGGGAGTGTGCCATGCGGACGGATCTACGCGCCGCGCTGTGCGGTGTGGGCGCGGGAGCGTTGCTCGCCACGAGCGCCGCCGTGGGTGCGCCGGCAGCCCTGGGCAGTTCGACGCTCGTCGCCGCGTGCGGCGGCACGGTCACGGGTGCGACCGGCCAGGCCGTCGACGTGTCCGGGAGTTCCGTGCTGGCCGTGCTCCCGGCGGCGGCGCACGCCCTCTCGGGAGTCGTCTCGGCGTTGTCCTCGCCGGTGCCGGTCGGCAGCGTGGGGTCGTCGAACTCGACGGTCAGCGGCGGCAGCGTCGCCGGCGCGGTCGTGAGCCGGATCTCCGACGTCCCGCTCGTCACCCCGCTGCTCGGGCCGATCCGGGACGCGGTCGCCAACGGCTGTGCCGTCACCGTCGACGTCATCCAGACGGTCGCGACGCCGGTGGTCTCCGGCGTCACCCGGATCAGCCCACAGCTCGGCAAGCCGTTGTCCGTGCTGACCCAGCCCGTCGAGCAGCCAGCCGTGGTCCCCGCCCAGCAGCCGGCCGCTCCGGTGGCCGCGGCGGTCCCGGCCGCGAGTGCTGCCCAGTTGGCGCCGGTCTTCGCCATCCCGGCTCAGGTCACCAGCCTCGGCTACGACTTCTCGCAGCTCTTCGGCGCCCTCGGGCCGATGAGCTTCGGCGTGACGCCGTACGCCGACTACGCCTCGTTGTACACCCTGTCCGGCTTCGACCCCACTCAGCTCGTGTCGGGCCTCGACTTCAGCGCCCCGGCTGCCACCGGTGCCACCGGCACCACCGGCACCGACAGCCGGGTCGTCACCACCAGCCAGGTGCAGGCGCTGCCGACCGCGTCGGTACCGGGCCGGGTCGGGCTGCAGGTGCTGCTCGCGGCGCTGGCCGTGGCCGCGGTGGCCGCGGTTCTGGCGCGCGGGCTGGCGCTGCGCTGGTCGCGGAAGCGGTAGCCCACGCGCAGCCGACCCCCAGAGGCCGACGCCCAACCCCCGCGGGGGTTGGGCGTCGGCCGTGTTCGCGTCCAACCACCGGGAGGCGGTGACGGCGCCTCTCACCCGCGACGCTAGACTCTGCTCCAGGTCATCGAGACCCTCCTGCCGCGGACCGTCCGCGGCCGTTCCAGTCCACAGGAGGTGAGGAGTTCTCGTGCGCCACTACGAGCTCATGGTCATCCTCGAACCGAGCCTCGACGAGCGGACCGTCACCCCGTCCCTGGAGAACTTCCTCACCGTCGTCCGCGGTGACGGGGGCAACGTCGAGAAAATCGACGTGTGGGGTCGGCGCAGGCTCGCCTACGAGATCGACAAACATGCCGAGGGCATCTACGCGGTGATCGACGTGATGTGCGAGCCCGCCACGGTCGCCGAGCTGGACCGCCAGTTGGCGCTCAACGAGTCCGTGCTGCGGACGAAGGTGCTGCGCCGGGAGCCCGGCAGCCCGGCCCGGCGGGGTGCAGCCTGATGGCCGGCGAGACGGTGATCACCGTGGTCGGCAACCTCACCGCCGACCCGGAGCTGCGGTTCACGCCGTCGGGCGCGGCCGTCGCCAACTTCACGGTGGCCTCCACGCCGCGGACGTTGGACCGGCAGAGCGGTGAGTGGCGCGACGGCGAGGCGCTGTTCCTGCGCTGCAACATCTGGCGGCAGGCCGCGGAGAACGTGGCCGAGACCCTGACCCGCGGCACGCGCGTGATCGTCTCCGGGCGGTTGCGGCAGCGCTCGTTCGAGACCCGCGAGGGCGAGAAGCGCACCGTCGTCGAGCTTGAGGTCGACGAGGTCGGCCCGTCGCTGCGGTACGCCACAGCCAAGGTCAACAAGGTGAGCCGGGGCAACGGTGCCGGCGGCTTCGGCTCTTCCGGTTCCGGTTCCGGACCCGGTGGCGCATCCGGCGGCGGGGAGGACCCGTGGGGCTCGGCCCCGCCGGCCGGCGCTGGTGCCGGCTACGACGAACCGCCGTTCTAGCCCTTTCCGCATTGACGCATCCCGTCGTTTCTCACCCTGGTAGACCATGATCTGGAGTTTCCCGCCATGGCCAAGGCGCCCGTGCGCAAGCCGAAGAAGAAGGTCTGCGCCTTCTGCAGGGACAAGGTGCAGGTGATTGACTACAAGGACACGACGCTGCTCCGCAAGTACATCTCGGATCGGGGAAAGATCCGCGCCCGGCGGGTGACCGGCAACTGCAGCCGCCACCAGCGCGACGTCGCGGTTGCCGTGAAGAACGCTCGCGAGGTCGCGCTGTTGCCCTACACCTCGACGGCACGCTGAGCGGAGGCGACCGATGAAGCTCATCCTCACCGCCGACGTCGCCCACCTCGGCGGCCCGGGCGACATCGTCGAGGTGCGGGACGGCTACGGCCGCAACTACCTGCTGCCCCGCGGGCTGGCGATCGTGGCCACCCGGGGGGCGCAGAAGCAGGTCGAGACGATCCGCCGCAGCCAGCGGGCCAGGCAGATCCGCGATCTCGACCACGCCCGCGAGGTGGCCGCGCAGTTGTCCGGCGTCGCCCCGGTCACGGTGACGGCCCGTGCCGCGCCGGGCGGTGGCCGGCTGTTCGGTTCGGTCACCGCCGCCGACGTCGTGGCCGCGGTCAAGGCGGCCGGTGGTCCCGCTCTGGATCGCCGTGTCGTGCAGCTCGCCGGCCCCATCAAGCGCACCGGCCCGCACGACGTCACCGTGCGGCTGCACCCCGAGGTCACGCTCGCCGTGCCGCTCGACGTCGTCGCCGGCTGATCCTCCGGGGTGGTGGGGCCGGTGGTGGTGTGAAGCCGGCCCCACCACACACCAGCCCACCAAACGAGCCTCACCAGGCCGGCGGCGTGGTGGGCCGTGACGTGAGCGGCCGGGCTCAGCGGAGCTGGCGGGGCGTCCTGGTTCCCGTCAGCCTGCGGTAGAGGTAGACCCCGCCACCGACGACGAGGGCGGCGACCGCCAGCCAGGCCACCAGCCCGAGCGCCACCTTGACCAACCACACCAGCACCGAGCCGGCGACGACGACCCCGGCGACGACGAGCACGAACCACAGCAGAGCGCGCATCTCGACCTTCCCTGTCTCCCGATCCCCGTTCGTGGCGCGCCTGGCGGCCGCCACTCCTGCCAGCGTGCCGGTGCCGGTCTCCCGCGACCACGGGTTTATCCCTGATCCTGCCTCCGGGATGCCCTGGTCTCATCCCGGGACGGGCCACCCGGGCGGTGCCGGGTCCGGCATGCGGGTCCAGCATGCGCCTCCGGCTCGCGCGGCGTCACCGACACGCCGGCCGGGCGCCGCGGCCGCGACACGCCGGAGGAGTTGGGCCGCTTCGTTGTCCACAGCCCGCGCCCCCGTCCGGTCAGGGCGGATGGCCCGCGTGGCGACCTCGGTCCACAGGTGTTCCACAGGCCGTGCCCAGCGTTGTCCGCCGCATCGGCGGACATGTCCCCACGCGCGTGCACACACCCGTGCACACACCCGGTTGGAGGTGCAGGTCGCCGGCTTCTACGGTCCGGTGTCCCTGCCTGCGGCGCTCGTCGCTCGGGCGCAGTCGTGGCAGGACCGTCGGTGCCCTGCATTAGAACATCTGTTCTCACGACACGGCACCGGCGTCAGTGGCCCGCAGGGTCCGGGAGGCGGGCGCCGCGCCGACGTTTGGGAGGTGTGCATCGGGTGGCGGTGCTCGGCGAGCGGAGTGCCCACCGGGGCTCGGGTGGCCCGGTGGCGTCCGTGGAAGCGTTCGACCGTCAGCCCCCGCAGGATCTGGCGGCGGAGCAGTCCGTGCTCGGGGGGATGCTGCTGAGCAAGGACGCCATCGCCGATGTCGTCGAAGTGCTGCGGGGGGAGGACTTCTACCGCCCGGCCCACCAGGCCGTCTACGAGTGCGTGCTCGACCTGTACGGCCGCGGCGAGCCGGCTGACCCGGTCACGGTGTCGGCGGAGCTGGAGCGGCGCGGCGAGCTGCTGCGGGTCGGCGGCGGCCCCTATCTGCACACCCTCATCGCCACCGTGCCCACCGCGGCGAACGCCAGCTTCTACGCCGAGATCGTCGCCGAGAAGGCCATTCTGCGCCGGCTGGTCGAGGCCGGCACCCGGGTCGTCCAGCTCGGCTACCACGGCGCGGACGGCGCCGACGTGGACGACGTGGTCGACCGGGCACAAGCCGCGGTCTACGAGGTCACCAACCGCCGCATCAGCGAGGACTACGTCGCGCTCGAGGAGTTGCTGCAGCCGACGATGGACGAGATCGACGCCATCGCCTCCCGCGGTGGCGTCGCGCTGGGCGTCCCCACCGGGTTCGCCGACCTCGACGAGGTGACCAACGGGCTGCACCCCGGGCAGATGGTCGTGGTCGCGGCGCGGCCCGGGATCGGGAAATCCACGCTGGCGTTGGACGTCGCCCGCTCCGCGTCGATCCGGCACGGGGTCACCAGCTTGATCTTCTCGCTGGAGATGAGCCGCAGCGAGATCGTCATGCGGCTGCTGTCGGCCGAGGCCCGGATCCGGCTCTCGGACATGCGCTCGGGCCGGATGAGCGACGACGACTGGACCCGGCTGGCACGCCGGATGAGCGAGATCAGCCAAGCCCCGTTGTTCATCGACGACTCGCCCAACATGACGATGATGGAGATCCGGGCGAAGGCCCGCCGGCTGCGCCAGCGCCACGACCTCAAGCTCGTCGTGGTGGACTACCTCCAGCTCATGAGCTCCGGCAGGAAGGTGGAGTCGCGCCAGCAGGAGGTCAGCGAGTTCTCCCGGCAGCTCAAGCTGCTGGCCAAGGAGCTGCAGGTTCCGCTCATCGCCGTCAGCCAGCTCAACCGCGGACCCGAGCAGCGCACCGACAAGCGCCCGGTGCTCGCCGACCTGCGCGAATCCGGCGCGATCGAGCAGGACAGCGACGTGGTGATCCTGCTGCACCGGCCGGACGCCTTCGAACGCGACGACCCGCGTGCCGGGGAGGCCGACCTGATCCTCGCCAAGCACCGCAACGGGCCGACCCCCACGATCACCGTCGCACACCAGTTGCACTACAGCCGTTTCACCGACCTGGCAAGGAGTTGACACATGGGAATGCGGAACAAGGAGCGCCGGGCCGCGAAGGCCCGTTCCCGCCGGCAGCAGGCCCGCAGGGAAGGCCCTGCCGGCGGGTACGAGCCGCCGCCCCCGCCGCCGCCGATCGCGGACATGCTCGCGATGGCGCTGTTCGCGGCGGCCGAGGCGCACGCCGCGGGCGATCCCACGGCCCGCGACGAGTGCGCCGCGAATCTCACCGGGCCCTGGATCGCCGGCATGCCGGGTCTGGTCGAGGTCGCGGTGCAGCGCGCGCTCGACGACGTGATCGCCGCGGTGTGGGCCGGCGGCTGGCTGCCGGTCGACCTGCGCGAGCTCGCCCGGCGCCGGCTGGACACCGCCGCCGCCGGTTACCTCGTCGACGCCGTCGCCGCCCAGGTCCGGCGCTACGGCGAGGGCACGCTGCACCCGCTGTGGCGCGAGCAGCTCGACGAGATCGGGGCGCGGGTGTGGTGGTCGCCGGAGGCGCCGCTGCTGGGCCAGTGGGCGGCGGGGCAGGGCCTGAGCCGAAGCGACGCGCTCGCCACGGCGATCGAGGTGCTGGCCATGCTGGTGGTCCTGCCGGAGGTGCCGCGGATCTTGCCGCCCCCGGGTTCGGCCGCCGCCGGCGCGGCCACCCGGCGCAGCGGGGTGGACTCCAAGGTGCTGGGCCGGGTGCGCGCGCTGCTCGCCAAGGCGGAGTCGACGGAGTTCCCGGAGGAGGCGGAGGCGCTCTCGGCGAAGGCGCAGGAGCTGATGACCCGCCATGCGCTGGAGCGCGCGCTCGTGGCGGCCGACGATCGCGGCCCGCGCCGGCCCGTCGCCCGGCGGCTGTGGCTGGAGGCGCCCTACGTCGGGGCCAAGGGGCTGCTCGTCGACGCGGTGGCCGCGGCCAACCGCTGCCGCTCGTTGCTGTCGGAGAAGCTGGGGTTCGCCACGGTCGTCGGCGACGAGGTGGACCTGGAGTTCGTCGAGCTGCTCACCACCTCGCTGCTGGTGCAGGCCAGCCGGGCGATGCTGGCGACCGGCCGACACGTGACGCGTTCCGGCCAGTCCCGCACCCGCTCGTTCCGCCAGTCCTTCCTCATCGCCTACGCCGGGCGGATCCGGGAGCGGCTCGGCGCCGCCCGGGACGCGGGCACCGCGGCGGTGGACGACCCGGAGCGGCTGCTGCCGGTGCTGGCCGCCCGGCGGCGCGTGATCGACGAAGCCGTCGAGGAGCTGTTCGGGCGGACCGTCGAGAAGGCGTTCGCGGTCACCAACGCCGCCGGCTGGCACGCCGGGCGGACGGCGGCCGACCTCGCGCTGCTCGACGTCGGACGGTCGGTGGCGGCCGGCGGCTGAGCCCGACCGACCACAGATCGGCGGTCCGCACCGGACAGGCACGGAGCAACCCGACATCGGGCATGCTGGTGTCACGACTCGGCGGCATGTCGTCACGCTGACCGGATGACGTCGACCCCGGCTGGCACGTCGCGGTTGTTCGACCTTCCGGGGCTGCGTCCGCTTTCGAGCTTGGGAACGTGAGCGAAAGGGGAGAAACGATCATGGATAACGCGGACCCGTTCATGCCGGCGTTTGCGCGGTTTCCCCGCGATGCCTGGCCGCCGGCATTGAGCGACGAGCCGCCGAGCGCGATGCGGCCGTTCCTGCTGCGGAGCGCGCGGCCGGTGGACCGCGTTGCCACCGCGAAGCACCGCACCCAGCCTCACCAGACCCTGCACACCGACACCACCACGAGCGACGGACAGGATGGGGAGACGAGCGTGCCCGACACCTGGTATGAGCCGGACGACTGATGGCGCAGGGGCGGGTGCTGATCGTCAGCGCCGCTGGCGACTGGTCCGCCGGGCAGGTCGCCACGTGGCTGCGGGCGGGTGGAGTCGCCTGTTCCTGGCTCGATCCGGCGGACTTCCCGCAGGCCGTCCGGGTGGCCGCGCGGTTGGACACCGGCTGGTGCGGCTGGGTCGAGGCTCCGAACGGCGCTTTCCGGTGGGAGGACGTGACGTCGGTGTTCTACCGGAGGCCGCGGGACTTCACGATGCCGGCTGGCACTGTCGGAGCCGGAGAGGCGCTTCGCCCGCGCCCAG
This sequence comes from Pseudonocardiaceae bacterium, assembly GCA_039583705.1. Lineage (GTDB taxonomy): Bacteria > Actinomycetota > Actinomycetes > Mycobacteriales > Pseudonocardiaceae > JAVKSM01. Next base: position 10,650 of record JAVKSM010000025.1, on the reverse strand, counting down.
GCACGGGTCGGCCTCGGCGGGATCTTGCTGAGCCTCCCAGCCAAGTGGATCAACTATCCGTCCGCGCTCGCCGACTGTGAGTACAAGCCGTGGCAGCTCGACTTGGCCGCGAGAGTGGGTCTGCGCGTGCCGGAGACGGTGGTCACCAACGACCCGGACCAGGTCAGAGCGTTCGCCGCCGAGGTAGGCGAGCTCGTCGTCGACCCTGGCCTGGTTGAGAGTGCCCAGGTGAACCTCAAGGCAGTCGGGCACGACCCCACCCTGGCCACCGGAGACGGCTACGCGGGCCTGCCCGAGCACGGCCCCTACGGCCGGATCCTGGCCACTTGCGCGGTGACCCACGTGCCGCCGCCGTGGATCCGCCAGCTCGCCGAGGGCGGCCGGATCGTCGTCCCGATCGCCGGAAACGCCAGCGTGCCCCTGCTCGTCTTGGACAAGACCGCTCCAGACGAGGTGACCGGACGCTTCACCGCCGACGAGGCGGGTTTCATGCCCCTTCGACCCGAGATCGACAATCCGCTCGGCCCCGGTGAGACGACCGGATTCACCGGCCGTGGCATGGCCTACGAGGGCACCACGACGACCGACCCCCGGCGGGTGCACGAGGCCATCGGCGGCTTGGTCCTGTTCTGCCAGTTCCACCTGCCTGGGCTGCGGCGAGCCTACGACCCCGACCCGCACGACCCGGACCGGCACCGGGCCACCGAACTGATCGTTCACACCGCTGAGGCCATGGCCAGGGTCGCGCTCACCCCGTGCTCTGACGGCCGCTGGCCGGTCGCGCAGCGCGGGCGGTACCGCGTCTGGGACACCGTCGAGACCGCGCTGGACCTCTGGGACCACCTCGGCGCACCGGACATCACCCGCTTCGGCGTGACCGCTCTGGACGACGTCGAGCGACAGTACGTCTGGCTGGACGACCCGGAGGGGCCCTACTCCTGGCCGATGCCGCTCTAGTACTACAGAGCTAGATCGCTGCGCCGAGGCCGGCGTCCCGCCGCACCTGGCGTTCCAGACCAGGCCCCCAGCAGGTCCGCGACATGATCGAATCCGCGTGGGCGGCGGGTGTGCCGTTCGCCTGGTTCGCCGCGGATGAGGAGTTCGGTCAGAACCCCGACCTGTGCGACTACCTCGAAAAAAGCCACATCCCCGTATGTGATGGCCGTGCCGAAGACCACGCAGTTCACCGACACCACCGCAAAGACGGTCCAACTCGACGCACTCGCCGCGCGTCTGGCCCCCCACACCTGGCAACGCCGATCCTGCGGTATCGGATCGAAGGGATTCCAGGTGTTCCTGTCGCGCCTACCGCCACCACGCTGACCGCGCCACCTACCCAACACTGGGCAAGGCATCCCCGAAGCTGCGCATCACAACAGCATGGATCGCCCAGCCGACCCGTGCTCGTCACGCCGCCCAGCTAGCCGTCCGGCTGCGGCGCGGCCCGGATGCCGCCCGACCACGCCGTCGGCGCTCCGCGCCCGAAGCGGACGCCCTTGGCCTCCGGGCCGAGGGCCAGCAGCAGGGCGGTGAGTACCAGCACCGGGCCGGTCACCGCGAGCAGCGCGAACGAACCGCCGTGGGAGGCGGCCAGCGAGGTCTGCAGCGGCAGGTTGACCGAGGCCACGAGGTTGCCGAGTTGATAGGTCACCCCGGGGTAGAAGCCGCGGATCTCGTCCGGCGACAGCTCGGTGAGGTGCGCCGGGATGATCCCCCAGCCCCCCTGCACGAAGACCTGCATGACGAGAGCGCCGACGGTGATGAGCGCGAGGGTCGGGGCGTAGGAGAACAACGGCGCGATCGGCAGCGCGCACAGCGCGCAGAGGATCCCGGTGCGGCGCCGGCCGAGCCGCTCGGACAGCGCACCGAAGTATGCGCCACCCAGGATCGCCCCGACATTGTAGATCACAGCCACCACCGTCACCGCGGTGTGGCTGGCGCTGAAGTCCTTCTGGAGGAAGGTCGGGAAGAAGTCCTGGGTGCCGTGGCTCATGAAGTTGAACATCGTCATGAGCACGACGAGGTAGCCGAAACGGCGCAGCACCGCCGCGCGGCGGAACACCCGCCCGGGGCCCACCCTGCTGGCTCGCACCCGCTCGCTGGTGGCCTGCCAGGCCTCGGACTCGCGGACCCTGGTTCGGACGAGCAGCGCGATGAGCGCCGGCACGGCGCCGAAGACGAACAGCCCCCGCCAGCCGAAGAACGGCGTGATGACGAAGAACGCGACGGTGGCCAGCAGGTAGCCCACCGGGTAGCCCTGCTGGAGCACGCCGGAGGCGAAGCCGCGCTTCTCGGGCGGGATCTTCTCCAGCGCGAGCGAGGCGCCGAGCCCCCACTCACCGCCCATCCCGATCCCGTAGAGGAACCGCAGCGCCAGCAGCATGGTCAGCGACGTCGACAGCCCGCTGGCCACCTCGACGAGTGAGTAGAACACGACGTCGACCATGAGCGGGATCCGGCGCCCGACCTTGTCCGCCCAGATCCCGAACAGCAGCGCCCCGACCGGGCGGGCGGCCAGCGTGAGCGTGCTGGCCACCGCGACCTGGGTCGTCGACGCGGAGAAGTCCTTCGCGATGTCGGACAGGACGAACACCAGCAGGAAGTAGTCGAAGGCGTCCATCGACCAGCCCAGCCACGCGGCCAGGAACGCGTTGCGCTGGTCGCGGGTGAGCCCGCGGGCCTGCTCGCGCAGCCCTGGGCCGCCGCTGTCCCGGGCGGTTCCTCGCGGGGCCACGCCGGCACCGTAGCTTCCGCCAGGTGCCCCACGACAGGGCGCGGCGGGCCTGCTGCTGACGGTGCGCTGGAATGGTCGCGCTCACCCCCGCGGTCCGCCGGGTTCACCCCCGGGGTCCGCCCGCGCTCACCCCGAGTGTCTAACAGGTCACGTCCGCTGGGCCGCCGGGCAGCAGGGTGCGAGGGTGGGGTGAAGAGGTAGAACGATCCAGAAAGCGGGGTCACGAGTGACGACGACCGAGAACCGCGCTTCGGTGGCCGGGACGTTCACACTGGCTGGCGAGGTGAGCGTGACCAGGCTCGGCTTCGGCGCGATGCGCATCACAGGCAGGGGTGTCTGGGGGCCGCCGGCGGATCCCGGGGAGGCCGTGGCGCTGCTGCGGCGCGCCGTCGAGCTGGGCGTCGACTTCATCGACACCGCCGACTCCTACGGACCGTACGTGAGCGAGGAGCTGATCCGGCAGGCACTGCACCCCTACGACGGCGTCGTCGTTGCCACCAAGGCCGGGCTGCTGCGCACCGGCCCGAACCGGTGGCACCCGTGTGGTCGGCCGGAGTACCTGCGGCAGGAGTGCGAGATGAGCCTGCGGCGGCTGGGCGTCGAGCGGATCGACTTGTTCCAGCTCCACAGCATCGATCCGCAGGTGTCACCAGCCGACCAGGTCGGCACCCTCGCCGACCTGCAGCGGGAAGGAAAGGTCCGCCTGGTGGGGCTGTCGAACGTGTCGGTGGACGAGATCGAGGACGCCCGCCCGATCGTCGACGTCGCCAGCGTGCAGAACCGTTACAACCTCGTCGACCGCGGCTCGGACGGCGTGCTGCGCTACTGCACCGAGCGGGCGATCGGTTTCATCCCGTGGTTCCCGATCGCGGCCGGTGAGCCGGCCAAGCCGGGCGGCCCGGTGTACCAGGCGACGCAGCGGTACGGCGCCACCGCCGCCCAGATCGCGCTCGCGTGGCTGCTGCAGCGCAGCTCGGTGATGTTGCCGATCCCCGGCACCAGCTCGGTGACCCACCTCGAGGAGAACTGCGCCGCAGCCACGCTGGCGCTGGACCCCGATACGGTCGACGCCCTCGACGAGGCGGCGTGAGGGTCGCGAGACGGGGCGCGGGACGCCGCGGCCGCAGTCAGCCCGGCAGCTCCTCTCACTCACGGTAGCCAACTGCTGCGACCAGCCGGCAAGCGACGGCGGTGTGTGGTTGACGCACCGTGAAAGCGGGCTGGCGGTGACGCCCGAAGTAGTGATCTCCTTTGCCGGCGTCGTCCCGGCCTGGACCCGGGGGTCGGCCATCCCGGATGCTTCCATCTGATGGCGAGGGTGTAAGAACTGTCGCGGTGCGCACTCGCGGTCGGGCACGGTCAGGTGAGGAGAAGGTCCTGTGGGTGAGTTCGGACGGGCGGCTCGGGGAAGTGTGGCACCTACGCAGCCGGCCATCAGCGCGCTGGACGGGGAGTGGGAGTTGCGGGCGCTGACGGGGGAGCTGTGCGGGCTGCTCGACGGCAACGTGCTCGGTCGCCGCGCCAGCGCCGCCGACCCGGTTGCCGACGAGCCGACCGGCAGGCACGCCCGTTCCATGGACCCCACCCCGATCTACCACTCGATGACGCGCGGCGGTTGGCGTGGCCGGCTCGTCGAGGTGAGCTCCACCGGCAAGCCCGACACCCCGGCCGGGATCCCCGGCGCACCGGCACCGCAGCCTCCGATGCCGCTCCGGCGGATCGTGCCGCCGCAGGCGCCGCCGTCGTTCTGGGACGGTTCACCCTCCTCCCCGACCAGCGCCTCCGACCGCACCAGCGACAACGGCCCCGACCCCAACCCCGGTGGCTCCAGGTACAACCGGACCGGCCGGCATCATCGGACACCTGACCTCATCCCGGACCTGTCCGCCGGCCGGCAGAACGACCCATGGCGGCCGGCGATAGAACACCGGCACTGACACAACCGCATGGGCGCTCACCCCGACGCCACGGGCACGGCCGGCCGGGGGACGCCGAGGTCGACGGCCAATCCGACGACAGCGGCGTCGATCCGCCGCAGGCACCAGACCGCCCGCGCGGCGTCCGGTCTGGTGCCGGATCGCTCGACGACGTCGAACAGCTCCGCCGTGTCGGTGAGCTCGACCTGGTCACGGCGCGCCAGGCGGGCGCGCACCGCACGCACGTTGGCACGTACCGCGCGCGCGGCTGGGTCCAGGCCCGGCACCGGATCGGCGACGGCGCCGTTGGCCGCGAGCCGTGCCAGGGCACGGGCGTAGCGGTCGCAGACGCTGAGCGTCTGCTGGGTGCGGCGGAACCCGGCGCGCCCCGAGATGCCGGACAGCCCTGCGGTCAGCGGTCGGGCTGCGGAGCGCAGGGTGCGTAGCGTCTCGTCGAGCTCTCGAGCGCGGGCAAGCAGCGGCTCCTCGCCCGGGCTGGTGAGGCCGAGCAGCCGGCGGACGGCGCGGCCGAGCAGGTCGTCGAGGTCGGACAGGAAGTCCTCGACATACCCCGAGACGGTGCCTCGGGTGCTGCTCGGCAGCACCAGGAAGGCGACCGCGATGCCGATCGTCGCCCCGGCCGCCGTCTCCTCCAGGCGCAGCACGAGCACGCCGACGCTGAACCGGCCGAGCAGCCCGTAGAGCAGCGCCAGGACCGCAGTGACCCAGAACACGAACAGCCCCTGTGACACCCGCATCAGGTAGAGGCCGAAGAACAGGCACACGACGAGCATGACGAGCGACGCGACGGTGTTCCCGCCGACCGCGACCGCCAGACCGATTCCGGTCAGCACGCCGGCGAGGGTGCCGAGGATCCGCTGCCAGCCCCGGGAGAGGATCTCGCCGCGCGAGCTGGTGTTCGCGAACACGACGAACGCGGTGATCACGGCCCAGTACCAGCGGCTGGGCGAGATGAGCTCGCCGGCCACGATCGCCAGGCTGGTGGCGACCCCGACCTGGATCGCCTGCCGGGCGCTGGACGAGGGCCAGGCCTGGCTCTCACCCGCGTCGTCGTCCCCGGGCTCGCCGGCGGCCGTGACCTCGGGCACCTCGGCGGAAACCCGGCCGCACATCGCACGGCTGACCTCGAAGATGGTCGCCCCCAGTCGCCGCGCCGCGCCGTCAGCCCGGCCGTCAGCCCGGCCGTCAGCCGTCGGGCCGTTGGCCAGCGGGTCGGCAACCTCGGCGACGCCGATCCGGGCACGCAGTTGCCCGAGCGCCTCGACGAGGGCGGAGCGCACCTCGGGGGCCAGTGGCCGTCCCGAGCACACCAGGGTGACCGTGACCGCGACCAGCCGCTCCACGGTCAGCTCGGCGTCGAAGACCTGCAGCGCAAGCGCCCGGCTCGACAGACCCGGCCACGCCAGCGCCGCGTCCGAGCGCTCCAGCTCGTCCTCCACCAGCAGCGCGGTCTCGTTGAGCCGGGCGAGGCGGAGCCGCAGCCGACGGCGCCCGGCCTCGGACAGCGCGCCGGTCGCCACCGCCTCCCGTGCCCTGCCGACGACGGTGGCGGCGCGCGCCCGGAATGCGGCGACGGTCCGCCGCAGAGTGCGTTCCGGATGTTCGGCGAACAGCCACCCCCGGATCACCAGGGTGCAGGCCGTCCCCACCACCAGCGCCAGTACGAGCCACGGAATCTGCGCGAGGGTCGCGCCGAGGAACTGGACGAAGAAGTAGGACATGAACCCGACCTGGCCCAGTGCACCGGCGCGCGGGCCGAACCTCCGGACGTACACCGTGACGACCATCACGGTGACGAACACCAGGTCGGCCAGCACCCGGTGTCCGGCGAGCAGGGCGCCGACACAGACCGCCGCCGCCGCGGGCAGGGGCAGCAGCACGGTGGTCAGACGGGCTGCGCCGAGATCGGGCTCGGTGACCGCGATCGAGGCGATCATGGTGATGACGACGCCGAGCAGCACCACGGTGACCGGCTCCCCGGTGGCCCGGGCGAGGCCGGTCATGACACCCAGCGAGACGAGCAGGCTCGCCGTACTGGTGCCCGCGAGCCGCAGCCGCACCAGGCCGGGGTCGGATCCGAGGAGCGCCTCGCGCACCCGGCCGGCAGCCAGGTGCGCGACGCTCATCCTCCCGATCCTCGCACAGCGGCCGTCGCAGGGTACCGTCGTGCGCCGCCGGTTGCCTCGCTCGCCGGGCTGCTGACACTCCTGGATGTGCCTGATGAGCCGGCGCAGGCGTGGGTGGGGCCCGGGTCCGGCGGGTGTGACGCGGCTGGCATTGCCGGCCGTTGCCGGCGGGTCATACCCTGTTGTTACCGGTGAGTAGGGAGCTGGGTCGGGAAGCACCGGCGGTGGCCGGCGGCGGATCGGATGGAACGATGAGCCACTACAGGCACAACCTGCGTGATCTGGAGTTCAACCTCTTCGAGGTGTTCCGGGTGCAGGACCGGCTCGGCTCCGGGCCGTTCGAGGGCACCGACGAGGACACCGCGCGGGGTGTGCTGGCCGAACTCGTCGCGCTGGCGGAGGGCCCGCTCGGGTCGTCCTGGGCCGAGTCCGACCGCAGCCCCGCCGTCTTCGATCCCGCCACCCACAGCGTCCGGCTGCCCGAGTCGTTCAAGCGCTCCTACGCGGCGCTGTGGGACGGCGAGTGGTACCGGCTGGGGCTGCCGACCGGCCTCGGCGGCTACGGCATTCCGCCGTCGGTGCAGTGGGCCGCCGCAGAGATCATTCTCGGCGCCAACCCGGCGGTGTTCATGTACCTGGGCGGCCCGAACATGGCCGCCGTCGTGCACCGCAACGGCACCCCCGAGCAACAGCGCTGGGCCGAGATCATGATCGAGCGTGGCTGGGGCGCCACGATGGTGCTCACCGAACCCGACGCCGGCTCCGACGTCGGAGCGGGGCGCACCCGAGCGGTCCCGCAGGCCGACGGGAGCTGGCACCTGGAGGGCGTCAAGCGTTTCATCACCTCGGCCGACCAGGATCTGACCGAGAACATCATGCACCTCGTGCTGGCCCGGCCCGAGGGCCCCCGCGTCGAGTCCCGGCCGGGCACCAAGGGGCTGTCGCTGTTCCTCGTGCCGAAGTTCCACTTCGACCCCCGGACGGGGGAGCCGGGCGCCCGCAACGGCGTCTTCGTGACCAACGTCGAGCACAAGATGGGTCTCAAGGTCTCGGCCACCTGCGAGCTGACCTTCGGCGCGCACGGCACGCCCGCCGTGGGTTGGCTGCTCGGCGGGATGCACGACGGCATCGCCCAGATGTTCCAGGTCATCGAGTACGCGCGGATGATGGTGGGCACCAAGGCGATCGGGACGCTCTCCACCGGATACCTCACCGCACGGGACTACGCCAGGACCCGGGTGCAGGGCGCTGACCTGCCGAGGATGCTCGACAAGACCGCCCCCCGGGTGACGATCATCCACCACGCGGACGTCCGCCGCATGCTCATGCTGCAGAAGGCCTACGCCGAGGGGCTGCGCGCCGTCTACACCTACACCGCGACGTTCCAGGACCAGGCGCGCCTCGGCACCGGGAATCCGGCGGGGATCGACCCGGCTCTGGCGGAGCGTGTCAACGACCTGCTGCTGCCGGTCGTCAAGGGCGTCGGCTCGGAGCGGGCCTACGAGATGCTCAACCTGTCGTTGCAGACCCTCGGCGGTTCCGGCTACCTGCAGGACTATCCCATCGAGCAGTACCTCCGGGACGCGAAGATCGACAGCCTGTACGAGGGCACGACCGGTATCCAGGCGCAGGACTTCTTCTTCCGCAAGATCGTGAAGGATGACGGCCGGGCCCTCGCGCATGTGGCCGGAGAGATCTCGGCGTTCCTCGACTCGGAGTCCGGCAACGGTCGCCTCAAGGAGGAGCGGTCGCTGCTCGCAACCGCGCTGGCCGACGTCCAGGGCATGCTCGGCGCGATGAGCGGCCAGCTCGCGGCGGCGCGGCAGGATCCGTCGAGCGTCCACCAGGTCGGGCAGAACACGGTGCGGCTGCTGATGAGCGTCGGGGACCTGCTCGTCGGCTGGCTGCTGGCGCGGCAGGCCGAGGTGGCGATGAGCACGCTGGACGCCGGCGCGTCGGCCCGCGACGTCCCGTTCTACGAGGGCAAGATCGCCGTGGCCCGGTACTTCGCGAAGACCGTGCTGCCCGAGCTCACCGCCAGGCGCATCGTCGCGGAGAACGTGGACGACTCGCTCATGGAGCTGGCCGAAGCCGCATTCTGACCGACCTTCTCAGGTGAGCGGGGTCACTCCCGGACGGCGTCCTTCACCTTCTCAGCTGCCTGCTTGAGGTCGGCCTTGGTCTGCTCGGCCTTGCCTTCGGCCTGCCGCTGCTCGTCGCCGGTGGCCTTTCCGGTGGCCTCCTTGGCCTTGCCCACCATCTCGTCCCACTTGTTGGCCATCTTCTCGTCGCTCGCCACCGCGCTCCTCATTTTCCGGCGCCGGCAGGTCCCGGCGCTGCACCATCGGGGTTCCCGACCTTCGGCCACCTGAACCCACCGCGTCCCTTCGGCCACCTGAACCCACCGCGCCGGGGGCATGTCACCCTGTCGGTATGTCTGGGCTCGGGACATGGCTGCGCGCCGGCGGCGCCACGCGAGTCAGCACGGTGCTGCGGCACCGGCCGGACGCGGCGCGCCCGGCCCCCCGCACGCTGGGCGAGCTGGCCGGTCGGCTGGCCGAGCCCGCCTCCGTGGCCGACGTGCTGCACCACCTCGACCTGCCGTGCATCGAGGTGCTGGACGCCCTGCGCCTGCTCGGCGACGGCGCGGCCCCGGCGCAGCTCGCGGGGTTGCTCGCGGGAGACCCGAGCGAAGCGCTGCAGCGACTGGCCGACCACGCGCTGGTGTGGCCCGACGGGAGCGGCCGGCTGCGGCTTGCCGGCCCGCTGCGCAACGCCGAGGGCGCACCACACCGCCTGGGCAGGCCGCTGCGGCCGTTGCTCTCCTGCTACACCGTCGAGCAGCTCCGCCTGCTCGCCCAGCGCACCGGCCTCGCCGCAGCCGGACGCAAGTCCGAACTGGTCGACGCGCTGCACGCCCACCTCACCGATCCCACCCGGGTCGCGGCGCAGGTCGCCGCCGCGCCGCTACCGGCTCGTCGCCTGCTCGAGGAGCTCACGTGGAAGGCGCCCAGCATTGCCCCCGCCTTCCGTGCCGACTACCGCGGCGTGGCCTTCGGACCCCACGAGCAGCGTTGGCTCATGGAGCGCGGGCTCGTCGTGGCCTCTGACTACGTGACCGCCGAGCTGCCGCGGGAGATCGGGCTGGTGCTGCGCGGGCCGGGCTACCGGCTGCCCCTGACTCCTCCCCCGCCACAGCCTGCCACCGCGCCGGTCGAGCCGGCCGTGGTCGCCGAGGCTGCCGGGGCCGCCGGGCTGGCTGCCGTGGCCGCGGTCACGCAGCTCGTCGCGACCCTCGCGGCGGCCCCGCTCGCGCAACTGTCCGGCGGCGGGGTCGGGATCAGGGAGCTGAAGCGGGTCGCCAAGCTGCTCCAACTCGACCTCCCCGCCGTGCGGCTGTGGCTCGAGCTCGCCGCCGCCGCCGGGTTGGTCGTGACCGCAGGGGCGGAGGTACTGCCGACCGCCGCTTCCGACGAGTGGCAGCGCGCCGACCCGGGCCGCCGCCTCGTCCCGTTGCTCACCGCGTGGTGGCGCTGCACGGAGGTCCCCACCGCCCCCGTCGTCGAAGAGGCCGGCCGGACGCCGCCCGCGCTCGCGCCGCGCTGGCAGCCCCGTCCGGCCGTCCAGTTGCGCCGCGACGTGCTCGCCAGCCTCGCCACCGACCGCGGGCTGCTCGACCCGGCCCACCTGTGGGCCGCGCTGGCCTGGCGCCGGCCACTGGCGTACCCCGACCTGGACGAGCTGACGACCCGGGGCACGGCCACCCTCGCCGAAGCTGAGCTCCTGGGCGTCGCGGCGCGCGGCGCGGGCAGCGCGCTCGGCGAGGCGTTGCGGGAGGGCGACGAGGCTCGCC
>JAVKSM010000024.1:4022-30859 GCA_039583705.1 Pseudonocardiaceae bacterium | reverse complement strand
TAGTCGTGCAGCGCGAGCCCGTCGATGAGGTAGCGGCCGAGGCCGCCGAGCGCAACGTAGGCCGCGATCGTCGCGGTCGCGATGACCTGCAACGCGGCCGCCCGCAGGCCGCCGATCACGAGCGGCAGCGCGTTGGGCAGCTCGACCCGCCACAGCACGTCCCACCCGCGCATGCCCATGCCGCGGGCCGCGTCGACCACGGCGGGCTCGACGTTTCGCACCCCGGCATAGGTGCCGGCCAGCAGCGGCGGGACGGCCAGCACGACCAGCGCGAGGGTCACCGGGAGCAGCCCGATGCTCATCAGCAACGCGAGCAGGGTGAGCAGGCCCAGCTCGGGCAGCGCCCGCAGCCCGTTGGCGAGGCCGACGACGAGGAACCCGCCGCGGCCGGTGTGGCCGACGACCGCTCCCAGCGGGACGGCGATCAGCGCGGCGACCGCGACCGCCAGCGCGGTGTACCCCAGGTGCTCGGTGAGCCGGGCCAACACGCCGTCCGGGCCGCTGTAGTGCGCGGGGTCGCCGAACCACGCCACGACGTCCGAGACGAGGCTCATGCCGGCCTCCCGGCCCCCGGGCCGACCCGGCTCCACGGCGTGAGGATCCGTCCGGCGAGCAGCAGCAGCGCGTCGGCCAGCACCGCCAGGACGAGCGTGCACCCGATGCCGGTGACGATCTCAACCGGGATGTCGCGCTGGAACCCCTCGGTGAAAAGGTCACCGAGGCCGCCGACACCGATGAGCGCACCGACGCTGACGAGGCTGATGCTGGTCACCGTCACCACCCGCAGCCCCGCCACCAGCACCGGGACGGCCAGTGGCAGCTCGACGGCGAGGAACCGGCGCAGCGGCCGGTACCCCATCGCGGTCGCGGCCGCCATGACGTGCCAGGGAACCGCCGCGAGCGCGTCGGCCACCGAGCGGACGAGCAGCGCGACCGCGTAGATAGACAGCGCGACGACGACGTTGACCGGGTCGAGGATCCGGGTCCCCAGGATCCCGGGCAGCACGACGAACAGGGCCAGCGACGGGATCGTGTAGAGGATGCCGGCGCCCGGCACCAGGACCGCGCGGGCCGCGCCCGACCGGTTCGCCAGAGCGCCCAGTGGGATGGCGAGCACCAGCCCGACGAGCACCGGGGGCAGGGCGAGCTGCAGATGCGTGCCGGTGCTGGCGAGGACCCGGCCGACGTTGGCGGACAGCCAGCTCATCCGGGGACCACCCCGTCGCGCCGGGCGTCGGCCAACGCCGTGAGCACATCGCCGGCCGTCACGGCACCAACCACTGCGCCCTGGCCGTCGACGGCCACCCCGAGCCCCGCCGGTGAGCTCAGCGCGGCGTCCAGGGCACCGCGCAACGATCCGGTCGGCCCCTCACCGGTGCCCGCCGCCGGCCCCTCACCGGTGCCCGCCGCCCACTCGTAGAGGGAACCGCCGGCAACCAGGCGGTCGGCCGTGACGGTCTCGGCGCGGTCGAGCGCCTCGTCCGGCAGCCATCCGACCGGACGCCGCCGGCCGTCCACGACCAGCACCCAGCCGTCGACTGCGGCGCGGCGGGCTGTGGCGGCCGGCGACCCCAGCGCGACGGTGGGCACCTCGCGCAGCCCGAGGCCGGCGGCTGGCAGGAAGCCCAGGCTCCGGTAACCCCGGTCGCGGCCCACGAAGGAGGCCACGAAGTCGTCGGCCGGGTTGGCCAGCAGCGTGGCGGGCGTGTCGTACTGCGCCAGCACACCGCCGGCGCGCATCACGGCCACCGCGTCGCCCAGCTTGATCGCCTCGTCGATGTCGTGGGTGACGAACAGGATCGTCTTGCCCAGCCCGGACTGCAGCCGCAGCAACTCGTCCTGCAGGCCCTGCCGCACCACGGGGTCGACGGCGCTGAACGGTTCGTCCATGAGCAGCACCGGCGGGTCCGCCGCGAGGGCCCGCGCCACCCCGACCCGCTGCTGCTGGCCGCCGGAGAGCTGCGCCGGGTAGCGCTTGGCCATCGTCGCCGGCAGCCCGACCAGCTCCATGAGCTCGGCGGCCCGCGCCCGCGCCCGCCGCCGGCTCCACCGCTCCAGCAGTGGCACCGTCGCGACGTTGTCGAGCACCGTCCGGTGGGGGAACAGCCCGGCCTGCTGGATGACGTAACCGATGCCGCGCCGCAGCACCGCCGGGTCGGCCGTCATCACGTCGGCGTCGTTGACGAGCACGGTCCCGTCCGTCGGCTCGACCATCCGGTTGACCATCCGCAACGAGGTGGTCTTGCCGCAGCCCGAAGGGCCCACCAAGATAGTGATCTTTCCCGAGTCGGCCACGAGATCCAGGTGATCGACGGCGAGGGTGCCGTCCGGGAAGCGCTTGCTCACGCCCCGGAACTCGATCATCCGGGCGTCCCTCCCATGACCCACGGCCGCTTGCCGGCCGCCGCGCTCGCCGAAGGTTAGCCCGAACGGTGCAGGGTCGCGAGAGTGGGGCGGTCGGCGGTGGCTGCCCTCGCCACCGCCGCCGCGACCGCGGGCGCCACCCTCGGATCCAGCGCGCTGGGCACGATGCGGTCCACGGCGAGGTCGTCGGAGGCGATCCGGAAGATGGCCTCGGCCGCGGCCAACTTCATGTTCTCGGTGATCCGGCGTGCGGCGGCGTCCAGCGCGCCACGGAACACACCGGGGAAGGCGAGCACGTTGTTGATCTGGTTGGGGAAGTCGCTGCGGCCGGTGGCCACGACGGCGGCGTGCCGGGCGGCGACCTCGGGGCGGATCTCCGGGTCGGGGTTGGAGAGCGCGAACACGATCCCCAGGGGGGCCATCGTCGCGACGAGCTCCTCGGGCACGCGGGCCGCCGACAGCCCGATGAACACATCGGCGCCGTCTATCGCGGTGCCCAGGCCGCCGCTGCGACCCTGCGGGTTGGTCTGCCGGGCCAGCTCCGTCTTGACCGGGCTCAGGTGGTCCCGGCCGTTGACGAGGATCCCGAGCGAGTCCAGGACGGTGACGTCCGGCACGCCCGCCGCCAGCAGGATCCTGGCGCAGGCGACGCCAGCGGCTCCGGCGCCGCTGACGACCACCTTGAGCGCCTCGAAGTCGCGGCCCAGCACGGCAGCCGCCCCGCGCAGCGCCGCGAGCACGACGATCGCCGTGCCGTGCTGGTCGTCGTGCATGACCGGGCAGTCCAACGCCTCGACGAGCCGCCGCTCCAGCTCGAAGCAGCGCGGCGCCGCGACGTCCTCCAGGTTGACCGCCCCGAAGGTCGGCCGCAGCCGCACCAACGTCTCAACGATCTCCTCGACGTCGGTGGTGTCGAGCACGACGGGGATCGCGTCGAGGTCGGCGAATGCCTTGAACAACGCCGCCTTGCCCTCCATCACGGGCAGCGCCGCCCGCGGTCCGACGTCACCGAGACCCAGCACCGCGGTGCCGTCGCTGACCACAGCCACCAGCCGGTGGGCCCAGGTGTAGCGGGCTGCCAGCGCGGCGTCGGCGGCAATCGCCCGGCTCACCTGCGCGACCCCCGGGGTATAGGCGATCGACAGCGCTCGACGGCCGTCGAGCGGCACGGTCGGCGCGAGCGAGAGCTTCCCGCCCTCGTGGGCAATGAAGATCTCCTCCTCGGACAGGTGCCTGCCGGTCTCGCCGTCCTGGCTGCCGTTGGCGTGCACACATTCCTCCTGGTGGCGTTGCGGGGCGCTGGTGGCGTCGCGGGGGCACGCCGCAAGCCGCGGCGGGCCGTCGGCACGCCGCGCACGGCTACGCTGCGTCGCGTGCGAGTGCAGGAGCTGGCGGTGTCCGGAGCCTGGCTGTTCAGCCCTCCGGTGTTCCCAGACGTCCGTGGCCTGTTCGTCGCGCCGTACCAGGCTGACGCGTTCGCCGCCGCGGTAGGACGTCCGCTGCATGTTGCGCAGACCAATCACAGCGTATCCCGCCGCGGTGTGGTGCGCGGGGTGCACTTCGCCGCGGTGCCACCAGGGCAGGCGAAGTACGTCTACTGCCCGCAGGGGGAGTTGCTCGACGTGGTCGTCGACCTGCGGCTGGGCTCGCCGACGTTCGGCCGGCACGACGCGGTCCGGCTGGACTCCCGGGCCTACCAGGCGGTGTACCTCGCCGAGGGGTTGGGCCACGCCTTCACCGCGTTGCGCGAGGACACCGTCACGGCCTACCTGTGCTCCACCGGCTACGAGCCGGCGCACGAGCATGGGGTGAACCCGCTGGACCCCGAGCTGGCGCTGCCGTGGCCGACCGACGTCACGCCGATGCTCTCCGACCGCGACGCCGCCGCGCCCACCCTGGCCCAGGCGCGGGACTCCGGCCTGCTCCCCCATCTCGCCGACTGCCCGCCGCACCCGGCTCGGTGACCTCCCCTCAGAGCCGACGGGGACGGGGCCACAGCCGCCAGCGCACCACCCCCACCACGGTCGCCGGCCCGAGCCGGCGGGAGTCGGTCGAGCCGAAGCTGTTGTCACCGACGACGTACCAGCCGCCGGCACCGGACCATGCCGCCCGCTTCACCGTCAGTTGCGCCGGCCGGGCGCTCCAGCGGACGAGCACGACGTCGCCGGGCCGCGGTGGGGCTCCCATCCGCGCGAGGACGACGTCGCCGTCGCTCAGCGTCGGGACCATCGACGGCCCGCGCACGAGCACCCGCCGCCATCGCCGACCAGCGTGCCCAGACCCGGAGCACCCAGACCCGGAGCACCCAGACCCGGAGCACCCAGACCCGGAGCACCCAGACCCGGAGCGCCCAGACCCGGACAGCTCGGACACAGCAACATCATGCTGCCTGAGCGACCGCCGGGGAGTAGGGTCACCCCCAACGTGATCACCGAGGTTCAGGGAGAGAACATGCGGCTGCTGTCCCGCATCGTCCGTCCGCGGCTGGAGGCTACCGCGCACTGCGACCTTCCGTGTGGTGTCTACGACCCGGCCCAGGCCCGTATCGAGGCCGAGTCGGTCAAGGCGATCCAGGAGAAGTACCAGGCCAGCGACGACCCGGAGTTCCGCGCCCGGGCGTTGGTCATCAAGGAGCAGCGCGCCGAACTGGTCAAGCACCACCTGTGGGTGCTGTGGACCGACTACTTCAAGCCGCCGCACTTCGAGTCCTACCCGCAACTGCACGAGCTGTTCAACAAGGCGACCAAAGCAGCCGGCGGCAGCCCGGGCGGCGCGAAGGCCTCCACCGACCCCAAGACCGGCCAGGAGCTGATGGACCTCGTCCGGCAGATCTCCGACATCTTCTGGGAGACCAAGAAGGCGTCGTAGCCGGCTCATCCGGCCCGACCTGCGGCGGGGGGCCGCAGCGAGATCGCCGGTCCGCACCTGGTCTGGTCCGGGCGCGCCAGCCGGGAGTCGGTCGAGAGCCGGATGCGCCCGCCCGGGCAGGGCATGGGGTGAGGACATGGACACTGCCAGCGAACTGCTGTGCGCGCCCGCGCCAGCCGACGACCGCCGCGCCGCTGCCGAGCCGGCCGACGCGGCCGAGGCGTCCCGGTTGGCGGCGGTGGCGCGCTACGACATCCTCGACACGCCCCCGGACGGTGCCTTCGACCGCGTTGCGGCCCTGGCGGCACGCTGGTTCGGCACGCCCATCGCGACGGTCAGCATCGTCGACGAAGACCGGGTCTGGTTCAAGGCCAGCCGGGGCCTGCAAGGGGTGACCCAGGTCGGCCGTCACCCCGGGTTGTGCGCTTCCGCGATCCAGCAGGCCGATCCCTATGTGGTCAACGACGCCCTGACCGACCCCCGTACCGTCATGAACCCGCTGGTGCACGGGGAGCTCGGGATCCGCTTCTACGCCGGGGCTCCGATCCTCACCGGCGACGGCTACCGGCTGGGCACCGTCAACGTGCTGGACACCCAGCCACGTTCGACGACCCCGGACGACCTCAGCATGCTGCGGGACCTGGCGGCGGTCGTCATGGACCAGTTGGAGCTGCGACTGTCGGCGTTGCAGACCCTGCGGGGGGAACGCGAGCTACGCGAGCGTGCCGAGCGGGACAAGGCGACCATCGAGGCTTTCGCGGTCACGCTGCAACGCACCCTGCTGCCCCCGGTGCTCCCCGACATCCCCGGCCTGGAACTGGCCTGCCACTACCACGCCGCCTCGCCCCGCCACGTCGGGGGTGACTTCTACGACGTCTTCTCCCTGGACGCCCGGCGGTGGGCGTTCTTCCTGGGAGACGTCTGCGGCCACGGGACCGCCGCGGCGGCGTTGACCTCGTTGACCCGCTACACCCTGCGGGCCGCCGCCTGGCACGACACTGACCCGGTCAGCGTCCTGTCCGAGCTGAACACCGCGCTGCTCACCCAACCCCGGCCGGACCGGCGCTTCGCAACTGTGGTGTTCGGGCTGCTGGAACCCGCCGCTGCGCCGGGAGCCGGCTTCGACGTCACGTTGGGCACCGGCGGCCACATCCCGGCCTGCTGGCTGCACCGGGCGACGAGCCCCGGCCCGGGTGACGTCGAGGAGCTCGGACCGGATGGCGGCATGCTCGTAGGCGCCTTTCCCGAGGCCCGCTTCACCAGCCGCAGGTTGCGCCTGGCACCCGGTGAGGCGCTGCTCTTCTACACCGACGGGCTCATCGACACCCGCGGCGGCGGAGCGAGCTTCGGCGAGGACGGTCTGTCGGCCTTCCTGTCCTCCCACGTCGGGCGGGGCGCCGCGAGGTTGGTCGCCGATCTCGCCACGCTGGTCCGAGGGCTCGACCCGGCGCTCCCCGACGACGTCGCGCTGTTGGCCATGAGCGCGCCGGAGACCGGCTGAGCAGCGGGGCGCCGGTTCGCGCGCCGCGAGCGACGACGCTGCGAGCGATACCCTGCCCCTGGGTTCGAGAACGCACCGCGCGGACGAGACAGGGGCCATGGGGCGGTGAGCGACACCGAGGAGCGGCCGGGGGTGTCCCCCTTCCCCGGCGAGGGCGAGATGGCGGCGCGGATGCGCGGCTACGACTGGCAGGCCAGCGCGCTCGGACCGGTGGCGGGCTGGTCGCCCGGGCTGCGCACCGCCGTCGGGATCTGCCTGTCGTCCAAGCACCCGATGGTGATCTGGTGGGGTCGTGAGCTGGTGCTGCTCTACAACGACGCCTGGATCCCCATCCTCGGGCCGTCCAAGCACCCCGCCCTCGGCCGACCCGGCGCGGTGGTGTGGCCGGAGATGTGGCACATCATCGGCGAGCAGTTGCACAGCGTGCTGGCGACCGGCGAAGCGACCTGGTCCGACGACCAGCTCCTGCCGGCCGACCGGTTCGGCTACCTCGAGGAGGCGTACTTCACCTACTCCTACAGCGCGGTCCGGGACGAGGCCGAACGGGTGGCCGGGGTGTTCACTGCGGTCACCGAGACCACCCGGCGGGTGCTGGGCGAGCGGCGGCTGCGGACGCTGCAGGACCTGGGCGCGCAAGCTGGCACGGCACGCTCGGTCGGGGAGGCGTGTGAGCTCGTGGTCGCCTCGCTGGCGCGGGCCGAGGCCGACGTCCCGTTCGCAGCGGTCTATCTGGACCTGCCCGGCTCGGACGGGATGCGGCTGGTCGCCGCCACCCCGCACGAGAAGACGCAGGCCCTGGACAGGGCGCGGTGGCCGGTGGCGGACGCGCTGCGCAGCGAAACGCCCGTGGTCGTCCACGACGTGCGCGAGCGGTTCGGACAGCTTCCCAGGGGCGGCTGGAGCACCTCCCCGCGGGAGGCGATGGTGCTGCCGCTGCGCGGGGAGACCAGAGCTCGCGCGGTCGGAGCGCTGGTCCTCGCCGCGAGCGGCGGCCGGGCGCTGGACGAGGACTACCGCAGCTTCCTCGGCCTGGTGGCCGAGCAGACCGCGGCGCTGCTCAATGCGGCGCTGGCCTACCAGGCCCAGCGGCGGCGGACCGAGGAGCTCACCGAGCTCGACTACACGAAGACGACGTTCTTCTCCAACGTCAGCCACGAGTTCCGCACCCCGCTGACCCTCATGATGGGTCCACTGGAAGAGCTGCGGACGGCGGTCGGACCGGCCGCGGACGACCGGCTGCGCGCCAAGCTGGACGTGATCCACCGTAACGGGCTGCGGCTGGGAAAGCTCGTCAACACACTGCTGGACTTCTCCCGGATCCAGGCCGGCCGGATGGACGCCAGCTTCGAACCGGTCGACCTCGCCGCGTTCACCGCGGAGCTGGCCAGCGTCTTCCGAGCGGCGGTCGAGAACGCGGGGCTGGAGTTCCGGGTGGACTGCCCCACCCTCAGCGAGCCGGTGTACGTCGACCGGGAGATGTGGGAGAAGGTCGTCCTCAACCTGCTCAGCAACGCCCTGAAGTTCACCTTCACCGGATCGGTCACCGTGTCGCTGCGCCGCGAGGCCGGCTGTGCGGTGCTGCGGGTCGCCGACACCGGTGGCGGCATCCCGGCCACGGAGATGCCGCGGCTGTTCGAGCGCTTCCACCGCGTCGAACCTGCCAGGGCGCGGTCCACCGAAGGCAGCGGCATCGGGCTCGCGCTGGTGGCAGAGCTGGTCGGGCTGCACGGCGGCAGCATCGACGCCGAGAGCACCCTCGGCGTCGGCACCACCTTCACGCTCACCGTGCCGCTGGGCAGCGACCACCTGCCGGCCGGCAAGGTCGGTTCGTCGGCCGGCGGCGCGGGGCCGTCGCCGACAGCGGACCCGTTCCTGGCCGAAGCACTGCGGTGGCTGCCGGACGGCACCGACACCGACAACGCCGACAAGACCGACACCGACACCGGGAGCGACACCGCGCACCGCCCGCGGTCGGGGCGGGTGCTGGTCGCCGACGACAACGCGGACATGCGCGAGTACCTGCGCCGGCTGCTGTCGGCCCGCTACGACGTGCAGGTGGCCGGCGATGGGCTCACCGCGTTGGAGGTCATCCGCGCCGACCCCCCTGACCTCGTCATCAGCGACGTGATGATGCCTGGGCTGGACGGCCTGGAGCTGGTCGCGACGCTACGCGGCGACCCCGGCACGGCGCGGGTGCCGGTGCTGCTGCTGTCGGCCCGCGCGGGACCGGATGCCTCCGTCGAGGGCCTGGTCGCCGGGGCCGACGACTACCTGGTCAAGCCGTTCTCGGCGCAGGAGCTGCTGGCCCGGGTCGGAGCGCACCTGGCACTCGGCCGGGTGCGGCGGGAGGCGGAGGACCGCTTCCGCGCGATGGCCGACCTGGCACCGGCGCTGATCTGGGTTTCGGATCCCGAAGGCCGGCGCGTGTTCCTCAACCACGGCTGGCAGGAGTTCACCGGGACAACGGTGCAGACCTGCATCGGGGACGGGTGGCGCGACACCATCCACCCCGCGGACGTCACGGGCTACCTGTCGGCCGCCGCGGCGGCGCTCGCGGCGCGGCGGCCGGTGTCGCAGGAGTACCGGCTGCGTCGGGCGGACGGCGTCTACCACTGGGTGCTCGAGCACGCGGTGCCCGTCGGCACCGGGGAGAGCTTCGTCGGCTACGTGGGTAGCTGCGTGGACGTCAACGCCCGCTACCGCGAGACGGAGCGGCAGGCGCTGCTGGCCAGGGTCGGCGCGGCACTCGACAGCGAGACCGGCGTGGCGCCCCGGATGCGCCGGCTCGCCCGGCTCATGGTCGAGACGCGACTCGCCGACCAGTGCACGGTGCGGCGGGTCACCGGGTCGGGGACGCTGGAGCGGGTCGCGGAGGCGGCGCTGGAACCGGCCACCGAGGCGGTCCTGATGAAGCTGGCCCCCGACACGGTGTTCGCGGGGCAGGTCGTGCGCACCGGGCAGCCCGTCCTGACCCATGAGGTGCCGGGGCCGGACCTGGCCGGACCCGGACCCGGCAGCGCCGAGCAGGCAGCGCTGCGCCGCCAGATCGGACTACGTTCGAGCGTGCTCCTCCCGCTGACCACCCGCGGTGTCGTGCTCGGCGTCCTCGGGCTGGGACGGTGCGCCCACGCCCCCCGCTACACCGAGGACGACGTCCCGCTGCTGGCGGAGGTCACTCGGCGGGCGGCCCTCGCGTTGGACAACGCACTGCTGCTGGTCGCGGAGCAGGCCACCGCGCAGCGGCTGGAGCTGCTGCAGCGGGCCACCGCCGAGCTGTCGGCAGCCGCCACCCCGGTCGAGGTGGCCCAGGTCGCGATGACCCACCTCACCGAGCTGCTGGGACCCGGCGAGGTCGTCGTCTACGAGCTGCGCGAGCAGACCCTGGACGCGCTGGCGAGCCTGGACTGGGCCCCCGTCGGCGAGCGGGACTGGGCAAGCCTGCCCCTCGGCACACCGCTGCCGGCCGCCGACGCCGCGCGGCGGGGGGAGCCGGTGTGGGTGGAGCAGCCCGCCGACTGGCAGCGCGAGCACCCGACGATCGTGGCGGCGGTCCAGACCGCCGGGTACTGCTCGGGGGCCTCGCTGCCGCTGCTCGTCGCCGGGCGCTGCCTGGGCGTCATCGGGCTGGGCTTCCACACGCCGCAACACTTCTCTCCGGCCGAACGGGCGACCGCGATGTCGCTGGCCGACCAGTGCGCCCTCGCCCTGCAACGGTCGCGGCTCCTGGCGGCCGAGAGCGAGGCCAGGAAAGCCGCCGAGCGGTTCAGCGCGATGGTCGGTGCCCTGTCCGGAGCGCGGACGCCGCACGACGTCGCCCGGGTCATCCTCGACCTGGCCACCGAGCTGGGCTCCGAGGCGGTGGTGGTGGTGGTGCTGCGGGCCGCCGACGAGGCACTCGACGTCCTCGACACCCGAGGCTACGACCATCCGGCGGCCGAGTCCCCGCCGCGCCGGCTGCCGCTCGGCTCGGCGCGCCCGCTGGCCTACGCGGTGCGGACCGGACAACCGGTCTGGCTCACGTCCCGCTCCGCCGCCGCCTGGAAGCACGAGAACTTCGACCTCGCGGACCTGTCCTATCCGGTCCACGTCGCCGTGCCGTTCGTGCTGGGCACCCGCTGCATCGGTGCGGTCGGAATGCGCTTCCCGGAGCGGTGGCCGAGCTTCTCACCGGACGAGCGGGCGACGATCCTCGCCCTCGCCGGGCAGTGCGCCCAGGCGCTGGACCGCGCCCGGCTCCACCAGGTCGAGCACGAGGTCGCGGAGACCCTGCAGCGCAGCCTGCTGCCGCTGCGGCTGCCGAGGCTGCACCGGCTGGCGTTCGGCGCCCGCTACCGCGCCGGGGCGGAGGGCAGCCGGGCCGGGGGGGACTGGTACGACGTCATCCCGCTCGACGCCAGCACGGTCGCCATGGCGGTCGGCGACGTCGTCGGCAAGGGACCGGGCGCCGCTGCGGTCATGGGACAGCTTCGCAGTGCCCTCGCGGGCTACCTGCTGCAGGGCGACGGGCCGGCCGCGGCGCTGGAACACCTCGACCAGTTCGCCAGCCGCGTCCGCGGCGCGCTCGCCAGCACCGTGGCCTGCCTCGTCCTGGACTGGGACAGCGGGGGCCTGCGCTGGGCGCGGGCGGGGCATCCGCCGCCGCTGGTCGTCGAACCGGAGCGGAGCCGGTACCTCGACGCCCACCTCGGCGTCCCCCTGGGCATCACCGGTCGCAGGCTCTATACCGAGGGTCACACGGTGCTCGCACCCGGCGCGTCCGTGCTGCTCTACACCGACGGGCTCATCGAGCGACGCGAGGAGGATCTCCGCGTCGGTCTGGAGCGCCTGGTCGGCGCCGCCCGCGGGCTGCACGCCACCGCGCCGCCCGAGTTCGCGACCGATCTGCTGCGGCGCATGCTCGACGACTCGGCGCCGCGTGACGACGTCGCCCTCGTCGTCGCCCGGCTCCTCCCGGCCCCGCTGCATCGGCGGGTGCCTGCGACGGCGTCCCAGCTTCCTGCCTTGCGTCGGCGCGTCCGCTCCTGGAGCGCGGCCGCAGCCCTGCCCGAGGAGCTCTCCCACGACCTCGCGCTCAGCCTCACCGAGGCCGCCGCGAACGCCGTCGAGCACGCCTACCGGGACCGCGAGCCCGGCGAGTTCGAGTACGAGGTCGCCAGGACCGAGACCGGGCTGATCCGGGTCCGGGTCCACGACTTCGGTACCTGGCGTCCGATCTCCGAGGACAACGGCTACCGCGGACGCGGCCTAGCGATCATCCACCGGCTCGGCGACCGGGTCGTCATCGAGACCGGCGCCGCTGGTACCGACGTGCGCTTCGACCTCCCGAACCCGCAATCCTCACCCGGCTCCGGGACGATCCGGACCGACCCGGAGCGCGCTGCCGGGCCCAGCCCGCCGCTCGAGTCGGTCGCCGAAGTGGCGGGCGGGTCCTGAGGGCTGCGCCGGCCCGGAGCATCGCCTACCGATCCGGTCGCGTTGCGCAGCTTCGCGCGGGTGCGGCACGATCGGCCGCATGGGCGTCGGCCGGATCTTCCTGCTTCGGCATGGCGAGACGCAGTGGTCGGCATCCGGTCGGCACACCGGTCGCACCGACATCCCACTGACCCGGTTCGGCCAGGAGCAGGCTCGACGGGCAGGTGCACTGCTGGGCGCGCTGCGCGACAGCATCGCGCCCGCGCTGGTGCTGGCCAGCCCTCGGGAGCGGGCGGTGCGGACCGCGGAGCTGGCCGGCCTGGTGCCCGACCGTCTCGAACCCGAGCTCGCGGAGTGGGACTACGGCGCCTACGAGGGCGCCACCACGTCCGAGATCCGTGAGCAGGTGCCCGGCTGGACGCTGTGGACCCACCCCTGCCCCGGCGGTGAGACCGCCGAGGGGGTGGCCGACCGCGCCGACCGGCTGCTCGCCAGCATCGCCGCGACGCTCCGTGGCGGAGCCGAGGGCGCTGATGCCGTCCTCGTCGGGCACGGCCACTTCAACCGCGTGCTCACCGCGCGGTGGGTGGGGTTGCCGGCCACCGCCGGGGTCGACTTCGCGCTGGACGCCGGGGCGTGGACGGTGCTGGGCCACGAACGCGAAGTGCCGCGGCTGGACCATGTCAACCTGCCCTCGACATGACCCCGGTCCCGGCCGCCCCGGCGACGAGCGGCTCAGCGATCCCGCGCTGACCGCTCCGGGTGGCTCGACCGCCACTCCGCGCTCGCCCAGCCCCGCGCCGCCGGGCTGAGCAGCAGACCGGCGACGAGCAGGCAGAGCAGCGCGACCGGGATGCCGTACTGCGGGACACCGGAGGGGCCGACCGCGTACCAGGCGGCTCCGAGCAGCAGCAACTGGAGGAGCAACGAGGGGGTGCGGGCCCAGCGCCGCGACCGCAACAGCCCGACGCCGGCCGCCGCGACCCCACCGCCCAGCAGCATGAAGTATGCGGCCTCGCCGAACACCGCGCCCACTGCCCCCGGGTGCGGCAACGCCCGCGCGACGAGCAGGACACCCACGGCGAGGCCGACACACCCCTGCGCGGCGACGATCCCGCCGGCGACGCGGATCGTGCGGGGTGCGGGGGTGGACGACACGCTGCCCGAGCTTAGTGGTCGCGCCTGGAGGTTCGTCGGACCACGTGGTCACGGATAGGCTGCCGCAGTGCGCGCGCTGCTCGTGGTCAACCCACGGGCCACCACGACCACGGCCGCCGGCCGCGACCTCATCGGGCACGCGCTGGCCAGCGAGCTCAAGCTGGACGTGGCGCTGACCCGTCGCCGCGGGCACGCCGCCGAGCTGGCGGCGCAGGCCCGCGGCGACGGGGTGGAGCTGATCGTCGTGCTCGGGGGTGACGGCACGGTCAACGAGGTCGTCAACGGACTACTCGCCGCGGGGCCCGGACCGGAGGTGCCCGCGATGGGGGTGGTGCCCGGGGGGTCGGCGAACGTGCTCGCCCGAGCCCTCGGAGTGCCGCGGGAGCCGTTGGAGGCGACCGAGGCGCTGCTGGGTGCTCTCCTCGACCGCCGCGTCCGGTCCGTCGGGTTGGGGCGCGCGAACGGTCGATGGTTCACCTTCAACGCGGGCATGGGTTGGGACGCCGACGTCATCGAGGCCGTCGAGCGGGCACGTGAGGCGGGCCGCGAGGCCACACCCGCCCGGTATGCCTGGACCGCCTTCACCCACTACCTGCGGCAGCGGCGGCGGACGGCGAGGCTGACCGCGTACCTACCGGGCGAGGCGCCGGCGCCGGGCCTGCGGCTGGCCTTCGTGTCCAACACCGACCCGTGGACCTACCTTGGTGCCCGTCCCTTCCGGACCAACCCCGGCAGCTCCCTGGACGCCGGTCTCGGCCTGTTCGCGCTGCGGCGGCTCGGTGCCCCGACCGTGTTGCGGGTGCTTGGGCAGGCACTGGGCCCCCACCCGGATCCGCGCTGTGGCGCGCTGCTGCGCCGCGACGACGTCCGCACGCTGCGGGTCACCAGCTCGGAGCCGGTGAACCTGCAGGTGGACGGCGACCACCTGGGTCGGCACGACGACGTCGAGTTCGTCTCGGTTCCGGCGGCGTTGCGTGTCGTCGTGTGAATCCGTCAGCTCGTCGCAGCACCCTGCCGGGGATACGCGCTGGTCGGGCCATTCACCGCCCGGCGAGCGCCGTCGGCCTGGTTGGCACTCGTATCCGTAGCCGCCAACGTCCACGGTAGCCGTTATCCCGATGCAAGCTGGGGGACGGGCCATCCGCCCTCCGGACGGTCCACAGTCGCAGCCGCGGTTGGTGGGCGGGAACTCCGGCCGGCCCTGAATCGTTTTGACCTGGTTAGGAACGTCCAGGAGGGGTATCGGCACCGAGGTGGGGGGAGACACCCCGGCAACGGAGGTCCCTTGACAGGCACTGTGTTCGTGAAAGAATTCACAAGCAAGCGACGACCCGGCGCGCTCCCCCGCGGCGCGCCTAGCGAGGAGCAGAGCAACCATGGACTGGCGCCACCGCGCAGCCTGCCGTGACGAGGACCCGGAGCTGTTCTTCCCGGTGGGGAACAGCGGGCCCGCCCTGCTGCAGATCGCCGAGGCCAAGACCGTATGCCGGCGCTGCCCCGTCACGACCGAATGCCTGGCCTGGGCTCTCGACAGTGGTCAGGACGCCGGCGTGTGGGGTGGCATGGGTGAGGACGAGCGGCGCGCTCTCAAGCGGCGCAACGCGCGGACCCGCGCCCGCAGCGGCGCCTGACGCAGCCTGCAGGAGCACCGAGCCAGCGGGCCTGGTGTCGGGTCCACCGGCACCAGGCCCCTTGTCATGGGTGAGGTCACTCGCCCTGAGCTCACTCGACGAGCTCACTCGACGACGGCGATCAAGTCGCCCCCTTGGACGACATCGCCTTCGGTGACCGCGACCGCGACCACTGTGCCGTCCACCTCGGTGATGACGGGGATCTCCATCTTCATCGACTCCAGCAGGACGAGCGTGTCGCCGTCCGACACCCTCGCGCCCTCGCTGACGACGACCTTGAGGACGTTCGCCACCATCTCGGCACGGATCTCCTCGGCCACCGCGCCATCCAACCACGCCTGGGGTTCGCTCCAGCGCGCGCGGTGGGCGTGGCACACTGGGCGCCGTGTCCAAACGAGCCCGCAAGCGCCGCGACCGCAAGAAGCGCGGCCCTAACCACGGCAAGCGTCCCAACGCCTGACCCGCCGACTAGTGCCGGTGCTCGATCCGCGTCGTGCGGACCTCGACCCTGGTCCCGGTCGGGGAGCGCTCGACGGTCACCTCGGCCTGCTCGAGCACCGTCTGACGGATCTGCTCCCGCAACCGGCGGCGCAGCCCCTGGGGCGCGTGCTCGCCGCCGCACTTGCGGGCCAGCAGGGCCTTGAGCTTTTCCTCCAAGCCGTACCTGGCGAGGCACGGGCTGCACTCCTCCAGGTGCTGCTCGAGCAGTGCCCGGCACTCCTCGTCGCATTCGTGGTCGAGAAAGAGCCACACCTGCGCGAGCACCTCGGAGCAGTCGGTCTCGTGCGGCTCCCCGCAGCTCACCTCGTCACCCCCGCATCCGACTCGGCAGCACCCAGGGCGGCGGCGTCGTCCGGTGCAGCGCGCAGGAAGCCGCGGTCGCGGGCGACGTCGGTGAGCAGTTCGCGCAACTGGCGCCGGCCGCGGTGCAGCCGCGACATCACGGTGCCGATCGGGGTGCCCATGATCTCGGCAATCTCCTTGTAGGCGAACCCCTCGACGTCGGCGAGGTAGACCGCCATCCGGAAATCCTCGGGAAGGGCCTGCAGGGCTTCCTTGACATCGGAGTCGGGCAGCCGGTCCATCGCCTCGACCTCCGCCGAGCGCAGGCCCGTCGAGCTGTGCTCACCGGCTTGGGCGAGCTGCCAGTCAGTGATCTCTTCAGTCGGCTGCTGCTGCGGCTGGCGCTGCCGCTTGCGGTAGCCGTTGATGTAGGTGTTGGTGAGGATCCGGTAGAGCCACGCCTTGAGGTTGGTGCCCTCCGCGAAGGACTCGAACGCCGCGAACGCCTTGAGGACGGTCTCCTGCACGAGGTCCTCGGCGTCGGCGGGGTTGCGGGTCATCCGCAGCGCCGCGCCGTAGAGCTGGTCCACCATCGGCAGGGCGTCGCGCTCGAAGCGCGCGACCCGCTGCTCCGCGGTCTCGGCCCGTGCGGGCGTGGTGGCGCCGGGCACCAGGCTCCCTTCGAGCCGCGCCTGGGGCACGGCGGTGACGACGTCGGTCGCGGGCCACGATACGCGGCCCGGGCCGCGCCGGCCCGCCTTTGGGCCGCTGGTCGCCGGTGGGCCGCTGGTCCTGGTCCGGGACGCCGGGCTCCGGGACGCCGAGTTCCGGGGGAGGGTGGCCGGGGGCATCGCACCTCTTGGTCGTGGACACTGCGGGTCATGGGCACCTGCGTGCGGTCAGCACAACGTCGCGGCCGGTGACGGGATTCCCGCCGACGCGGCGGCTGCCCGGCTCATCCCAGCGGTCTCATCCCAGCGGCCGCAGCACCCGACACAGCCACTCGCTGACCGCGCGGCCAACGGCGGGCGCGCTCACCCGCAGCGAGTGGTCCCCAGACAGCAGCAGCACCTCCCGGTGCGGCGCCGGCTCCGGGCGCCCGAACGGGTCATGCTCGCCCTGGACCACGAGCACCGGCACACTCACCCCGTCGAGTTCGTCGATCCGGCTGTGACCGGGGCGGGCCGGTGGGTGGACCGGGAAGGCCAGGCAGAGCACGGCCGTGGCGTCACCGTCGGCGGCGGTGCGGCACGCCACCCGGGCGCCGGAGGAACGGCCGCCGAAGACCTGGGGCAGGTCGTCGAACGGCCGACGCCCGAGGTGGTCGGCGACCGCCAGCCAGGCCACGTCCAACTGCCGAGCCGACGCCGGGACTCGCCGGCCAGCTACCCGGTAGGGCTGCTCGACCAGTGCGACGTGCACGCCGACCGCGGTTGCCGCCCGCGCCACGGCGACCAGGTCCGGCGCCTCGACCCCACCGCCGGCCCCGTGCCCGAGCAGCAGTACCGCGGTTCCCTCGGGCGCGCAGTGCAGCCACGCCCGGGCCGGCCCGTGCGGGGTGCCGATCTCCAGCGTCGTCACCCGAGGTCCAGCGTGAGGACCGGCTCGGCCGGCTCGATGAGCTCGGGACCGTTCCGCCGGACGTCATTGACCAGCGGGGACACCGGCCGCGGCTCGAGGCCGTCGACGAGGGCGGCCGATGGCGGGACGAGCAGGTCGGCGACGTCCTCGCGGTCGGGGTCGAGCCAGGCGGCCCAGGCGGACCGGGGCAGCACCAGCGGCATCCGGTCGTGGATCCCGGTCAGCCGCCCTACCGCGGCGGTGGTGAGCACCGCGCAGCTCAGCAACGGCGGCTCGTCCTCGGGTGCGTCCCGCCCCCGCCAGGTCTCCCACAGCCCGGCCAGCGCCAGTGGCGAGGCGCCCCCGGTCAGGTAGTAGGGCTGCTTGGCGCGTCCCTCCCGCTTCCACTCGTACCAGCCGTCCGCCGGCAGCAGGCACCGTCGGCGCGCCAGCGGCCGGCGGAACGCGGGCCGGCTGGCAGCGGACTCGGCCCGGGCGTTGACCATCCGGGAGCCGATCGCGGGGTCGCCGGCCCAGGAGGGCACCAGGCCCCACCGCATCACCCGCAGGCTGCGCACGGTCGTCCTCGGGTCCGCGCGGCCCTCGGGATCCCGCGGGTGGCGCGTCACCACACTGATCACGGGCTTGGTCGGGGCCACGTTGTGGTCGGGCCCGGGGGCGTTCCCGGCGGTGTCGTCGAGGGCGTCGAACTCCTCGGCGAGCGCCGCGGGGCTCTTCGTCGAGGCGTACCTGCCACACACGGGTTTTATCGTGGCACGGTTGCCTCGCGGCCGATGCCATCATGTCCCACGTGACCACGTCCAGCGTGACGTCGACCGTGTCCCCTTGGCCGGCCCCGATCGCGACGGCTCCGGTGCGGGGCGTCGTCCGGGTGCCCGGCTCCAAGTCGATGACGAACCGCGCCCTGCTGCTCGCCGCGCTGTCCGGCGGCGCCGCGGCGGTGCGCGGGGTGCCGGCCGCGCGCGACACCACGCTCATGCTCGGCGCGCTGGCGGCGCTGGGTGTCCCGGTGGTCCTGGAAGGCACGACGGCGCTGGTCGGCCACCACGACGGGCTGCGCGGCGGCGGTGTGGTGGACTGCGGGCTGGCGGGCACCGTCATGCGGTTCGTCCCGCCGGCCGCGGCGCTGGCGCCCGGACCGGTGCGCTTCGACGGCGACACCCGCGCCCGGGAGCGTCCGATGTCGACGGTGCTGGAGGCGCTGCGCGCCCTGGGCTGCGCTGTCGACGGTGACGCGCTGCCGTTCGTCGTGCACGGCCGCGGTTCGGTGCCCGGTGGGGTGGTGACGCTCGACGCGTCGGAGTCCTCGCAGTTCGTCTCCGGGCTGCTGCTCTCCGCTGCGCGCTACGACAACGGCGTGACCGTCCGCCACCGTGCGGTCTCCGGTGAGCCCGTCCCGTCGCTCCCGCACGTGGAGATGACCGTCGCGATGCTGCGCGGCGCCGGCGTCGCAGTCGAGGCCCTGGACCCCCACACCTGGCGGGTCGAGCCGGGGTCGGTCGCGGTGCGGGACTGGGAGGTCGAGCCCGACCTGTCCAACGCGAGCGTGTTCCTGGCCGCGGCCGCGGTCACCGAGGGGTCGGTGACCGTGCCCGGCTGGCCGGCGCGCACCACACAGGCCGGCGACGCGATCCGGTCGATCCTGGAACTCATGGGGTGCGCGACCGTGTTGTCGGGCAACGGCCTGAGCGTGCGCGGTCCGGCCGAACTGTCCGGTGTGGACGTCGACCTGCACGACGTCGGCGAGCTCACCCCCACGGTGGCGGCGCTCGCCGCGCTCGCGTCCTCGCCGTCGCGGCTGCGGGGCGTCGCGCACCTGCGCGGGCACGAGACAGACCGGCTCGCCGCACTCGCCGCCGAGATCACCGCCCTGGGCGGGTCCGCCACCGAGACGGCCGACGGGCTGGTGATCCGGCCGGCACGGCTGGCCGGCGGGCTGTGGCGCGCCCACGCCGACCACCGGATGGCGACGGCCGGGGCGATCCTCGGGCTCGTCGTGCCCGGGGTGGTGGTGGACGACATCAGGGCGACCTCGAAGACGCTGCCGGACTTCCCGGGCACCTGGACCGCGATGCTGGCGGGAGCGGTGGGCTGACTCCTTCCGGGCAGGGCGCCAGGGACTACGACGAGTCCGACGTGCGGGTGCGGCCTGGGCGTGGCTCGCGGCCCCGCAGCAAGCGTCGCCCCGAGCACGCCGACGCCGAGCACGCGATGGTGGTCACGGTGGACCGGGGGCGCTGGACGTGCGTGCCCGACGACGGCGCGTCGCGCCGGGTGGTGGCGATGCGGGCACGGGAGCTGGGCCGCACCCCGGTGGTGGTCGGCGACCGGGTCGGGCTCGTCGGGGACCTCTCGGGCGCGCCGGACACGCTCGCCCGGATCGTCCGGGTCCAGGCGCGTAGCAGCGTGCTGCGCCGCACCGCCGACGACACCGACCCCTACGAGCGGGTGGTGGTCGCGAACGCCTCGCAGCTCGTGATCGTCACCGCGCTCGCCGACCCGCCGACCCGGCTGGGGTTCGTCGACCGTTGCCTCGTCGCCGCCTACGCCGGCGGCCTCGCACCGGTGCTGTGCCTGACGAAGTCCGACCTGGCCGGCCCCGAGGAGGTGCTGGCGGTCTACCGGGCGCTCGACCTGGCGGTGGTCGTCACCCGCCACGACCGGGATCCCGTCGAGCTGCGGGAGGTGCTCGCCGGGCGGGTCTCCGCGCTGGTCGGGCAGTCCGGGGTGGGCAAGTCGACGCTGGTCAACCGGCTGGTGCCGGACGCGCTGCGGACGGTGGGCGAGGTGTCCGGCGTCGGGAAGGGGCGCCACACGACCAGCGCGGCGGTGGCGCTGCCGCTGCCCGGGGGTGGGTGGGTGGTCGACACGCCGGGGGTGCGCTCGTTCGGGTTGGCGCACGTCAGCGCGGACGACGTGGTGTCCGCGTTCGGCGACCTGGCCGGCGCGGTCGCGGGCTGTCCCCGCGGCTGCGGGCACCTTGGCCCGCCGGCCGACCCGGAGTGCGCGCTCGACGCGCTGGTGGCTGCCGGTGGGCTGGCACCGGAGCGGCTGGCCGCCCTCCGCCGGGTGCTGGCGGCGTTGCGGGCCTGCTGACCGGGGCGTCCGGGCTCACGCCTGCTCCCGGCGCTCGGCTTCCCCCTGCTCCGCAGGCTGGGCACGTGCCGCGACCTGCTCGGCCAGGCGCCGGTAGACGCCGAGGTCGGCGGCGCTGCGCTGGGGTTGGGGCCCGGAGCCGCGCCAGGTGAGCACTTGGTCGGTGGCCCAGGCTGCCCAGGATCTGATCGCCTCGGAGTGCCGCCACAGCAATTCCGCGATGAGCGCGTTGACGTGCAGTCGCTCCGGGTAGGGGCCGCCGTCGGTCGCCAGGATCTCCCGGCCGATGGCGGCGCCGAACTGCTGGATCTCGTCCGCCCAGGCGCGGATCTCCGCCAGCGTGGCCAGCGCGTCCTCCCGGTCCGCCAGGTCGGCGAAGAGCAGTTTCACCGCGCCCTCGAACTCCAGGGCCGGCGCCCCGCCGGGTGTCCGTAGCCACTGCGCCAGCGCCCGCCGACCGTCCGGGGCGATCGTGTAGACAGTGCGGTGCCGCCGCCCCACTGCTTGCCGCTCCGCGGTCGCGTAGCCGGCGGCGACCAGCCGCTTCGCCGACTCGTAGATCTTGCTCTGGGCGCGGGGCCAGACGAACCGCAGCACGCGCCGCATCTGTCCGGTCAGCTCATAGGCCGAGTGCGGGCGCAGCGCGAGCAGGCCGAGCAGTGCGTGGTTGGTGGTCGTCAGGTCTGGGGTGGGCGCGGGCACCGCTTGACACTACTCCCTTCGGGAGTACTCTCTTGCATACTCCCGTCGGGAGCAACATCGGGGGATCCCATGGGACGCCAGTGGGCAACCCGCGAGCAAGGGGAAGGTTGACAGTGACATGAGGACGATGAAATCAACCATGAGCAGCGTGCGCCGGTGCGCGCTGCGCGCCGGGCTTGCGGGTATGGCCCTGTCCGTCGCAATGCTCGGCAACGCGGGGTCCGCGCTGGCGAACAGCGGCGCAGACGTCTACGCCGGGGGTATCCAACGCGGCCACGTCTTCTTCAACTCCTACAACGACACCTTCCATCTCAGCGACACCTCCTGCGACGGACACTCGGTCTACATCAGGTGGGACGCCGGCTCAGGCGTCCAGCGGTGGGAGTGGAGCGGCGGCTGCAATACAGAAGGAGTACTGCCCCTCAACCTGCCGAAGGGCTTGGCGATCGACTACGTCGTCTGCGTCAATATTCAGGCGTACCCGGACGCCTGCTCGGACATCGTGTTCGACACGACATGACCAAACAGGAACCAAGCGGGGAAGAACATGAGGAAACGAGTGATGGCTGCCCTCGGGGCGGCGGTCTTCGCACTGCTGCCGATCGCCCTCGGCGGCGGAGTCGCCGACGCGACCACACCCGGCACGGTGCGAGCGACCGCACCGAACCAATGGGGCTGCGGCTACGCCCTGTTCTGTGCCTGGAACAGCACCGACGGCCGCGGTGACCGCGCGTACAGCGGCGGAGGGTGGACGAAGGTGCCGGCCACCATGACGACCGTCTGGAGCTTCTGGAACCACTCCAGTTGCAAGGCCTGGATCATGCTCAGCGATCCGAGCGCCCCATCCGGGCTCCGGTCCAACGAGGTCCCGCCGGAACACCGGTGGGCAAACCAGCGCAACTACCCGGTATACGCCTTGGTCCGGGCCTACTGCTGACGTTCGTTCTGCCCAGGCGAACGGGAGGCCCGTGCCATCGACTGGAGCGGCACCGTCGCGGAGACCCAATCCTGATCGCCGGCGATGAGGGCCACAGCCAGCCGATGCCACAACCGAGCCCACCATCTACGTGGTACGCCCTGTCGGCATTCGGCATATGCGACGGACGCATGACGCCGCAACGCCGCGCACGCCGGGCACACGGCACCGGGCGGAGCGCTCAGCGAGGCCGATACCATCACCGTGCCGCACTGCGCACGGAACTGGCCCGCTCCCTGCGTGACGGCGGCTATCATCGCCTCATCACTGATCGAATGATCCAGTCCATCGGTTGCGCTGGTTACCCAGACCATCCGCATGGCGGTCATGACACGCTCCTGCCGATCACGCCGGATGTTCACTCCTCTCACGGCGAGGCCACCGTCACGGCGGGCAACGGGCGGCACTGGCCTGCGTCGACGCCCTTCTTGTGTTCCATTGCTTCCACCTCGTTGGTTGGTGCTGGGCGCATCGCCCGCGGCGTCAGCCTGGGAGAGGGTCGGGAGAGCGACCCGGAAGGAATTTCCGGGGTCGTCGGTGTGGGAGGCTGTGCGCGTGCGTGGGATGACCGAGGCCTTAACCATCGGCGAACGCATCGCCTTCTACCGCCGCCGTCGCGGGCAGTCGCAGGAAGTCCTCGCTGGGCTCGTCGGCCGCACCGAGGACTGGCTCAGCCGAGTGGAGAACAACCGGATCGGGCTGGACCGGCTGTCGGTCATCCGCCGTCTGGCGGACGCCCTCGACGTGAACATCGGCGACCTGATCGCCGAGCCCATGCTCCTGGACTGGACTGCCAACAGCGGTACCCGCACGGTGCCTGCGCTGCGCTCAGTCCTCATGGACTACCGTCAGGTCATCCCGCTGTTGGCCATCGCCATCGACAACGGCAACGACCAGCCACCCACCCTTGAGGCCCTGCACCGCGACGTCGGCGAGGTGTTCGCCGCCTATCAAGACTCGCGGTACGGCTATGTCACGGGTCGCGTTCCCCTCGTCCTGGCCGACGCCCTGCACGCTGCAGCGGCCGCGGAAGGCGACGACGTCCTCCGGCGAACGCAGGGGTTACTTGCCCTCGCTTACCAGGCCGCCGTAGCGGTCCTGACCAAGCTCGGTGATACAGACCTGGCGTGGATCGCCGCCGAACGCGGCCTTGCCGCAGCACAGCGGGCGGACAATCCGGTCGTGATCGGATCACTGTTTCGATCTGTCGCATACGCACTGCATGCCACCGGCCGCTTCCAGGCCGGCGTACAGCTCACCGAGGCCACTGCCGGACTGCTTCAGCCCTACCTCGGCAGCCGCGTCGATGATGGCCTGCTGTCGGTGTACGGCACCCTGTTTCTCACCGGAGCCGTCGCGGCCTCACGGGCGGATGACCGCCAGAGCGCGACCGCGTTCCTCAACGAGGCACAGGAGAGCGCCGACCGGCTCGGCCGGGATGCGAATGCCATGTGGACAGCTTTCGGTCCGACCAACGTCGCGATCCACCGCATGGCAGCCGCGATGGAGCTCGGCGACGTCCAGGTCGCCCTCGACCTCGCGTCGCACATCGATGCCACGCTGCTTCCCATCGAACGGCGCGTTCGCCATGCGCTTGAGACCGCCCGTGCTTACACCGCGCGAAACCGACGCGACGACGCGCTGGCAGTCCTGCTCGCTGCTGAGCAGCTCGCCCCCGAGCAGATCAGGCACCACGCCATCAGCCGCCAGCTTGTGCTCTCGTGGCTCCGTCATCACCACGGCCCGCGTAGCGTCCAGCTTGAGCAACTCGCCCGCCGGCTCTATCTCGTCTGACCCCCCGCCGCCGTACGCTCGGGAACGTGACGGACCTGAGCCGCACCTTCGCCACCCCGCGGGTCGCCGCCGGCGCTCTCTTCTTCGACAGCGCAGGGCGGGTGCTGCTGGTCCATCCCACCTACAAGGACACCTGGGACATTCCGGGTGGGTACGTCGAACGCGGCGAGTCGCCCGCCGCGGCCTGTCGTCGTGAGATTGCCGAGGAACTCGGGCTCGACCGACACCCCCAGCGCCTCATCGCCGTCGACTGGGCCCCGCACGAGCGCGAGGGCGACAAGCTCCTGTTCCTGTTCGACTGCGGCGATCTGGGCGACGACGAGCAGGGCATTCATCTCGACGACGATGAGCTCGACAAGTGGGAGTGGGTCGAGCTCGCGCTACTCGGCAACTATCTAGCTCCCCGCATCACTCGCCGAATCCGCTCTGCCGCACACGCCAGCACAGGCGTCCGGTACCTGGAACACGGAGAGCCGCCTGCGGCCCACTCATGAGGTGCGCGGAGCTCACGCCCGGCTCGCCGTCACGTCATGTGGGGATAGGCGACCTCGGTCGGGGGGACGAACGTCTCCTTGATCGACATTGGGCTGGTCCAGCGCAGCAGGTTGTACATCGAGCCGGCCTTGTCGTTGGTGCCCGAGGCGCGCGCCCCGCCGAAGGGCTGCTGCCCGACGACCGCGCCGGTGGGCTTGTCGTTGACGTAGAAGTTGCCGGCCGCCTGTCGCAGCGCCCGGTGTGCCGCCTCGATGGCCCTCCGCTCGGTGGCGAACACCGCGCCGGTCAACGCGTAGGGCGTCGCCTCGTCCACCAGGTGAAGCACGCCCTCGTAGTCCGCGTCGTCGTAAACGAAAACCGCGAGGACGGGTCCGAACAGCTCGGTCGTGAACACCTCGTGGGTGGGGTCGGTGCCCAGCAGGACGGTCGGCTCGACGAACCAGCCCCGGGAGTCGTCGCAGCGCCCGCCGGTGAGCGTGCTGATGCTGGGCTCATCGGCGGCCTTGGCGAGCGCGTCGGACAGCCGGGAGAACGCGCGGGCGTCGATGACGGCACCACCGAAGTGCGAGAAGTCGCTGACATCGCCGAAGGTGACCGTCTCGGTGGCGGCGACCAGCTCGTCGCGCAGCCCGCCGTCCCACAGCGACCGGGGCAGGAACGCCCGCGAGACCGCCGAGCACTTCTGGCCCTGGTACTCGAACGCGCCGCGGACCAGCGCGGTGACCAGCGCCGCCGGCTCGGCTGACGGGTGGGCCACGACGAAGTCCTTGCCGCCGGTCTCCCCGACCAGCCGCGGGTAGCCCCGGTAGTGCTCCAGGTTCGCCGCCACGGTGCGCCAGAGGTGGCGGAACGTGCGGGTGGACCCCGTGAAGTGAATCCCCGCGAGCCCGGGGTCGGCCAGCGCGACCTCGCTCACCGCGGCGCCGTCGCCGGTCACCATGCTGATGACCCCGGGCGGCAGGCCGGCCCGCTCCAGCAGCCGCATCGTGTACCAGGCAGCCAGCGTCTGCGTCGGGCTCGGCTTCCAGACGACGGTGTTGCCCATGAGAGCGGGGGCGGTGGGCAGGTTGCCGGCGATCGCGCTGAAGTTGAACGGCGTGATCGCGACGACGAACCCGTCCAGCGGCCGGTGGTCGAAACGGTTCCAGGCGCCGGGTACCGAGTTCGGCTGCTCGGCGAGGATCCGGCTGGCGTAGTGCACGTTGAACCGCCAGAAGTCGACGAGCTCGCACGCCGAGTCGATCTCCGCCTGCTGCACCGACTTCGACTGGCCGAGCATCGTGGCGGCGTTGAGGGTGTCGCGCCACGGACCGGCGAGCAGCTCGGCGGCGCGCAGCAGGACCGCGGCACGCTCCTCGAAGGGCAGCGCACCCCAGTCCGGGGCGGCGGCCTTGGCGGCCCGGACAGCCGTGGCGACGTCGGCGGCATTGGCCTGGGCGGTGGTGCCGAGCGCGTGGTGGTGCTCGTGGGGTGCGACGACGGCGATCGGCTCGCCGCCGGCCATCCACCGCTCGCCGCCGACGGTGAGCGTCAGCTCGTGGTGCTGACCGGCCAGCTCGCCGAGCCGGCGCTGCAGGCTGGCGCGTTCCGGGGTGCCGGGCGCGTAGCTGCGGACGGGTTCGTTGCGCGGCACCGGGGTGATGGTGGTCGCGTCCATCGTTGCTCTCCTCCCCGCTGGTGGCGGGTTTCTCCGACCACCCATCCTGACACCGGCCCGGTGATCCGTTGGCGTCAGGAGAGCAGGTCGATGGCGAAGCGGAGCTCCGGGGGGGCGTACCAGGCCAGCTCGTGGTCCTCGGCGTCGCCGAGGACGAACTCGGCGTCCGGATCGCCGAGGTCGGCGGCCTCGACCACCGCCGCGGCGGCCCGCACGGCGGGCTCGGCTTCGGCCGTGTCGAGGTGAACCGAGGCCACCGCGGACATCGGCACCGGACCAGACAACCGCACCACGGCGACATCGAGGTCCGGACGCAGCGTGACGTCCTCGACGTCGGCGGCGACGACGGCGCGACGGGCCGGTGCGTCCGGGGCGGCGTCCAGCTCGGCGGCGAGCAGGCGCAACGAGCCCCGCGCCGCCTCGGCCAGCGCGGTGTACTCCAGTTCCTCGGTGTCACCCGCGGCGTAGGACTCGCGCAGCATCGGCGTCAGCGCGAACGCGGTTCCGCCCAGCGCGACGAGCGCGCCGTCGTCGACCAGGCGTCGCAGCCCAGCCAGCGTGGTCGGCACGTACACCCTCATGGTGCGAGCACCGCCGCCCATCCGTCGACCGTGGACCGGCGGGCGGCGGTGAGCACCCGCTGCCGGCGCCGGGAGTCCATGGCGTTCCAGCCCATCGCGGCCAGGTCCGCGGCCGCCGGCGCCAGCACTCGCACCCGGGTGCCCGCCGCTTCCAGCTTGCCGATCTCCCGGTGCAGCCGGATCGTCGTCCGGGCCCGCAGCCACCGCTCGGCGCGCACCAGCGGATGCAGCGAGCGGT
>JAVKSM010000024.1:0-3922 GCA_039583705.1 Pseudonocardiaceae bacterium | reverse complement strand
GATCTCCCGGTGCAGCCGGATCGTCGTCCGGGCCCGCAGCCACCGCTCGGCGCGCACCAGCGGATGCAGCGAGCGGTGCGAGTACGAGCACCTCGTCCAGCCCGCACCGGGCCAGCACGTCGGCCGAGGTCGCCGAGCACACCCCGCCGTCGACGTAGCGGCGCCCACCCACCCGCACCGGCGCGTACCAGCCGGGGATCGCGCAGGAGGAGGCGACCGCGTCAGGCAGCGAGGCCGCGGGGGCATCCGGCCGTCCGAAGACGACCCGCTTGCCGCTGTCGTAGTCCATCGCCACCAGCCACAGGTGCGGACCGGACGGCCAGATGACCTCCCCAGCCAGCCGCCGGATCGCGCCGCGCAGCGGCTCCAGGCTGCCCCGGCCGAGTGGGAGCAGCGCGGATACCGCGGCCAGCGGCGGGAAGCCACGCGGATTGCGCACCACGTGCTCCAGCAGTCGCGGCGAGCCGAGACCAGGCAGCGGCAGCGGCGGCAGCCTGCCCCCGGCGTCGCGGTCGTGGTTCCACGCCAGCTCCGGGTCACCGGGTCGGGTACGGCCCCGCACCTGACGCAGCAGCGCATCGGGGGCCGCCCCCAGGCCGAGCGCCGCCGCCACCACCGAGCCGGCCGAGGTGCCCACGATGACCTCGGCCTCGCGCGGGTCCCGCCCGGTGGCCCGTACCCAGCTCTGCAGGGCCACGACCATCCAGGCGTAGCCGAGCAGTCCACCGGCCCCCAGCACCACGCCGAACCGGGGGTCACTCACTCCGCACCGTCCCGAGCAACTCCTCCAGCGACCCGGTGAGCAGCCCCGCCAGCACGTCGATGCCCGACATGGCGTCGCGGTCGGCGTTGAGGCCGAAGTAGACGCCGCCGTCATAGCTGGTCAGACCGATCGAGAGCGCCTGGTTCCGGGCCAGCGGCACCACCGGGAACATCTCCAGCAGCTTCGCCCCGTCGGCGTAGAGCGGGAACTGCGACCCCGGGACGTTGCTGAGAAGGACGTTGAACAGGCGCCGGGAGAAGCCGCTGGCCGCCCGGGTGCCCAGGGCGTGCAGCGTCGGCGGGGCGAAGCCGCCGATCCGCACGAGCGTGTCCGCCCCGACGACCTGGCCGGACTCTTTGTGCGTCCGCATCGCGTGGCTGACGTGGTGCAGCCGCACCACCGGGCTGGGTTCACCGACGGGCAGGTCGAGCAGGAATGAGGACACCCGGTCGCCCGCGCCGCCCAGCACCGCCAGGGCGTTCCCCGGCGCGGGGCGAGCGGCGGTCCGGGCGGCCGCCAGCACCCCGCCGATCACCCCGGTGACCTTGCTCACGGTCGCCGCCACGTCTAGCGCGACCGCCCTGGCGTTGTCCACGACCGCGGCCGGCCGTGGTCGATCTGGCGGGACATGAGGCGTGCGACCAGTTCCCACAGCGCGCTGTCCGCGCCGGGGCGGGGCAGCGCCGAGCGGCGCACGTGGTAGGTCAGGTCGAAGTCCGGGTCGTCCACCCAGACCGGCCGGGCAAGGTGAGCGGGGACCTCCCGCACCTTCTGGCGGTACCGGGGCACGAGCGGCAGGCTCCGCTCGACGAGGCCGATGAGGCGGTCGTAGCCGAAGCCGGAACGGGGCCGCCGGAAGATCCCGACGCCGCCCACGTGCATCGGTGTGGTCGGTTGCTCCATGGAGAGGAACGACGCGTCCAGCGCCGAGAGGCGGTCAGGCATGACGCGATCCTGACACAGGGTTGCGGAAACGGGCCGTGGGATCCTGCGCAGGATGGCTGCCACCCCCCAGGGCACCGGTGCCCCCCAGGACACCGCGTCCCCCAAGGACCGGTTCATCACCGTCTACGGCCGCAAGCCCGTGCTGGAGGCGCTGGCCGACCCCCGGCTGCGCGTGGCCAAGGTGCTGCTCGCCGAGGGCGCGCACGGCCCCAGCGTGGACGCGATACTCGACGCCGCGGCACAGCGGGGCGTCGGCGTGCGGCGGGCGTCGGCGCACCGGGTGAAGGTGCTCGCCGGCAACGGCCGCCACGACCAGGGAGTGCTCGCCGACGTCGTCGCGCCCCGGATGCGGCGGCTGGGCGACCTGCTCGCCGCGCTGCCCCGGCGGGTCGCCGTGCTCGTGCTGGACGGGGTCACCAATCCAGCCAACGTCGGAATGGTGCTGCGCACCGCGACCGCGGCGGGCCTGGACGGCGTGCTGCTCCCGCGGCGCGGGGTGCCGGCGATCGACCCGCTGGTGGTCAAGGCCTCGGCCGGGGTCGCCTTCTCCGCGCCGGTGCTGCGCTCGGCCACCGCTGCCGAGGGCTGCGCGGCGTTGCGCGACGCCGGGGTCCGCGTGCTGGGGCTGGCCGGAGGGACCGCCGACTCGCTGCTCACCGTCGAGCTGCCGCCCCGGGTGGCGCTGGTGCTGGGGAACGAGAGCAGCGGCCTGTCGCCACAGGTGCGCCGCGCGCTGGACGGGACGGTGTCGATCCCGCTGCTCGGCGGAGTGGAGTCGCTCAATGTGGCCAGCGCCGCCGCGGTGGCGGCCTACGAGCTGTTCCGCCGACGGGAGCTCTCGTGAGCTGCTTCGAGCCGGCGGTCAACCCTGCCGGCCCCCGGCGGGATCCCCGCCGGTGCCGCCGGACCTGAACGGCCAGCGCCGGAACCGCCGGCGGCGCCCCGGCCGGCGGCGGGACCAACGGGACTGCAGGAGCAAGCCGACGGTGACCGGCAGCACTCCGGCGATGACCAGGGCGGCGACGAACTGCCCGAGGAGCAGCGCGCCCGCGAGCAACACCGGGAACACCACCGCGACGACGATCCCGGCCACCCACTGCAGCGCAGCCCACAGCCGGCTGCGGCGAGCCGGCATCGGCCTCTTGAGCCGACCGTGTGGAGCGGCCAGCGCGTCGAAGCCGGCCACCAGCTCCGGATCCTCTCGTCGCAGCGCTCGCTCGATGTCGTCGAGCACCCGTCGCTCGTCCGCGGACAGCGCCATGGCCAGCTCCCACCGCTCGTTGCGAACGGACGAGAGCCTAGCGAGCACGGGGACCGGTGGGAACGCCCGACATGAGGTCCGCCCTCGCTGACGACCGATCTACCGCCATCCCCTGCCGCCGCCAGTCGAGGTCACCGCCCTTTACATCAGGCCGCACCGGCAGGCCGATGCGCGCCTCACCCTTTGCCCGGCCGGGCCCGCCGTCCGGGCCGAGGAGAGGAGGGGACCATGACCACCGCCGACAGCCCCGACAGCATCGAACCCGGCGTGCTCCGCGCTCGCCCGGTGCTGCGGCGGCTCGCCGAGTTCGAGCCGCCCGTCGAGGCCAGTGCGACCACCACCCACCACGGGGTTCCGGGCCGCCCAGTGCCCGGCGGTTCCGCGGCCGGCGGTTCGGCGGCCGGCGGTTCCGCGGCCGGCCGTCCGGCGCCCACTGCCGAGACGACGCCGGTGCCGCCCACCGCCGAGGAGAAAGCGGCTCGAACCGCCGTCATCGAGGTGTTGCGGCGGTGGATCGAGGTGCTCGACGGCCGGCGACCGCCCCAGCACTTGCGCGCTGTCCTCAGCTCGTCGGCCTACCAGCGGACCGAAACCGTGCGCCGGCAGCTCGGGGCTCGCGCGGCGGTGCCGACGCCCACCAGCACCGCCCGACTGCTCTCCGCCCACACCTGCCATCCGGCGGGCGGGGTGGTCGAGGTCAGTGCGGTGTGCCGGCTCGACGGCCGGATCCGGGCGCTGGCCGCCCGGTTCGAGCACCACGGCCGGCAACCGGGCTGGCTGTGCACCGTGCTGCTGCTGCTCCCGTGAGCAGTGAGCGTCCGCGACGGTGACGGGTCACGGGCGGGGAGCACCGGCCGGAGAGCCGTGGCAGTGCTTGTACTTCAGGCCCGACCCGCACGGGCACGGCTCGTTGCGCGACGGCTGCGACCCCGTCACCGTGCCAGGACCGCGGC
>JAVKSM010000023.1:0-31273 GCA_039583705.1 Pseudonocardiaceae bacterium | reverse complement strand
GGCCGGGGTGGGCCGTGGCACGGCCGGGACACCGAGTTCCAGGACGGTCACATCCGCGAGACTATCCGCAGTGGCAGTGTCCCGCCGGGGTACAAATCCGCTTCCGAAGGCTCCCTCCGCATTCGCGGATCCTCACGGCATAGTGACCCGCAGCCGCGGATTTTTGCTGCCTTGGCAGTCCCACGGCCCGAGTGGGTGACACCTGAATGGGTGAGGCTTGCTGTGGCCCCCCGTGTGGTCGCGGGGAGGCGGGGCTGCACGGGTTGCAGGGGTCGCAGGACGCGGGGGGCTGCACGGGGCGCGTGGGTTGCAGGTCGCAGGGGGGTCGCGGGGTCGCAGGGGTTGCAGGTCGCACGGGCCTCGGGGGTCGCAGGGTCAGGGCCGGCCGAGCTCGTGGCGGGCCACGGTCCGCAGGTGCACCTCGTCAGGGCCGTCGGCGAGCCGCAGCGCCCGTGCCCAGGAATAGAAGTAGGCCAGCGGGAAGTCGTCGCTGACCCCGCCGCCGCCGTGCACCTGGATGGCGCGGTCGAGGATCCCGCAGACGATCCGCGGCACGACGACCTTGATCCCGGCGATCTCGGTGGCCGCCCCCTCCGGCCCGTGGTCGTCGACGAGCCACGCCGTCTTGAGCACCAGCAGCCGCGCCTGCTCGACCTCGAGTCGGGAGAGCGCGATCTGCTCGCGGACGACGCCCGCCTCCGCCAGCGATCGCCCGAACGCCACCCGGGACCGCGCCCGGCCCACCATGAGCCCGATCGCCCGCTCCGCCATGCCGATCAACCGCATGCAGTGGTGGATCCGCCCCGGCCCGAGCCGGGCCTGGGCGATGGCAAACCCGTCGCCCTCCTCGCCGAGCAGGTCCGACACCGGCACCCGCACGTCGTGCAGCTCCAGCTCCGAGTGCCCGTGCTGGTCCTGGTAACCGAAGACCGGGAGGTGCCGCTTGATCTCCAGCCCGGGCGCGTCCCTGGGCACCAGCACCATCGACTGCTGGCGGTGAGTCGGGGCGTTGACGTCGGTCTTTCCCATGACGATGAAGACCTGGCAGCGCTCGTCGGCACTGCCCGAGATCCACCACTTCCTGCCGGAGATGACGTATTCGTCGCCCTCGCGTCTGATCGAAGTGGTGATGTTGGTGGCATCGGAAGAGGCGACGTCCGGCTCGGTCATCGCGAACGCCGAGCGGATCTCGCCCGCCAGCAACGGCTCCAGCCACCGCCGCCGCTGCTCCGGTGTGCCGAAGCGGTGCAGCGTCTCCATGTTCCCGGTGTCCGGGGCCTGACAGTTGATCGCCTCGGGTGCGATCACCGGGGACCAACCGGAGATCTCCGCCACCGGCGCGTAGTCCAGGTTGGACAGTCCGGAGACCGCGGGGAGGAACAGGTTCCACAGCCCGCGCCGGCGTGCCTCGGCCTTGAGCTCCTCGACCACCGGCGGTCGCTCGTGCTCGGCCGGCGTGCCGCGCCGCGCCGCGCGCCACGCGTGGTAGACGGGCTCGGCCGGCAGCACGTGCTCGTCGAGGAACTCCCGCATCCGGGCGGTGATCTCGGCTGCCGTGGCGCTGGGGGCGAAGTCCACCGCGCCACTCAAC
Organism: Pseudonocardiaceae bacterium; assembly: GCA_039583705.1. Lineage (GTDB taxonomy): Bacteria > Actinomycetota > Actinomycetes > Mycobacteriales > Pseudonocardiaceae > JAVKSM01. The sequence goes on along the minus strand of JAVKSM010000023.1, from coordinate 29,682 downwards.
CACCATTCGGCCATCGAGGTGCTGTGGTAAAATACCCTCCTAACTAACCCGCAAAATCGGATCGAGGACTCGTTGCGTGCCGCAGTTCAGGATCTCTGAGGCCGCCAAGCTCCTCGGTGTCAGCGACGACACCGTGCGCAGGTGGGTCGAGGCGGGCGAGCTGGAGGTCGATCGGGACGGCTCCGGTCGCAAGGTCGTCGACGGGGCCGCGCTGGCCGCGTTCGCCCGGCAGGTGGCACACGCCACGCCCGACCCCTCCGGGGTCGGGCGCTCGGCCCGCAACCGTTTCGTGGGCCTGGTCACGCGTGTCGTCCGCGACAGCATCATGGCCCAGGTGGAGCTGCAGTGCGGAGCGCACCGGGTCGTGTCGCTCATGAGCGCCGAGGCGGTCGACGACCTGGGCCTGGAGCCCGGCTCGCTGGCCGTGGCCGTCGTCAAGTCCACGAGCGTCGTCATCGAAACCCCGAAAGGTTCCTCGTAACCACGCTCGGTGCGCGCTCGCCGCGACGCTGGTGCTGCTGCTCGCGGGGTGCGGCAGCGCTGGGGTTCGCGGTCAAGCCCAGCGAGGTCGTCGGGCACCCGCCGCTTAAGGCATGGGCTGTGTCCCGCGGCGGGTGGCGGGCGCATGGTGAGCCGCGGCTGGCGCCGGGACTGATCCTCTCGCCGCCTGAAAAACGGACCTCACGCTCACCCCGTGTGGTGACTACGCTGGCAGGCACGCGCCCCGGCTGCTCCCGGGGCGCGTTGCTCGTGCCGGTGGCTCTCGGGGCGCCGGTCGGGTGTGGTCCGACGTGGGAACGGGTGAGAGCGGTGCCGAGCGGCAGGGTCAAGTGGTACGACGCGGACAAGGGTTTCGGCTTCCTGTCCCAGGACGGCGGTGAGGACGTCTACGTCCGCAAGTCGGCGTTGCCCTCCGGCGTCGAGTCGCTCAAGGCCGGCCAGCGCGTCGAGTTCGGGATGGCGGACGGCAAGCGCGGTCCGCAGGCGCTGTCCGTGCGGGTGCTCGACCCACGCCCTTCGGTCGTCGAGGCGCACCGTCGGCCCGCGGAGGAGCTGCACGGCCTCATCGAGGACATGATCAAGCTGCTGGAGTCGACCGTGCAGCCGGAGCTGCGTCGCGGCCGCTACCCGGACCGTCGCCACGCCAAGCGGATCGCGGAGGTCGTGCGGGCGGTCGCCAGCGAGCTGGACGGCTGACCACCCCGAACGGTCGGCCAGCCCGAGCGTTGACGCCGGGTCAGGGCTTGCTGGTGTCGACCGAGAGCACCCAGGTGCCCCGGGTGGCGAACTGGGTGCCGTTCGGGGTCGACGTCATCGCGGCGCCGTACTGCTGCACCTCGGCGGTCTCCAACTGGTCGGTCGGGGCGGGCAGCACCAGGGTGTAGCTGCCTGTGCTTCCCGGCGGGAACACCGCGGTGCGGGCCTCGGTGCGGGCGCCGCCCGGCGCGTGGTATGCGAAGACGATCTGCCAGGGTGCGGCGCTGACCTCGGGTGGCACCACGACCGTCAGCGGTGAGCCCGGCGGCACCCGGAGTACGGCCTGCGCGGTGGGGTCCGGGGTGCACATCGTCACCTTGACGTCGCAGAACTGGGCGGCATGGGTGGTGACGCTATGGGTCGCCGCGATGAAGGTGACCGCCGGCGTCGGCGGTGGTGGCGGCTTCGGCCCCAGCGAGCACGCCGCGACCACCAGCAGCGGGAGGAGCAGCAACACCCGGCGCACGACGTCGCAGCCTACCGAACCGGCGAGCCGTGGTGGGACGCCTGCGTCGCCGGTGCCGGACGGAGCCGGCTGACCAGCGAGGTGCCCCTGCCTGTCATCACCGTCTGCAGCGTTCCCAGCGCCAGCAACACCGATACGACGAGGAAGCCCACCCAGTAGGTCGGCGGCAGCAGTATCCCGAGCGCGCCACCGAGCACCCACGCCAACTGGAGGATCGTCTCCGCGCGGCCGAACGCCGACGCCCGCGACGCCTCCGGCATCTCCCGCTGGATCACCGCATCCAGGCTCACGCCGGCCAGCGCGCTCACCGTGCCGGCGACCAGCCCGACCAACGCCGCCGTGAGGATGCCCGGCAGCAGCGTCGCCAGCACCGTCGAGGCCAGCGCCATGCCGAGGCAGCCCACGATGACCCTGCCCGGGCGGCCGAAGTCCCGCCGGGCCCCCAGCATGTTGCCGGCGAAGCTGCCGACCCCCGCCGCCGCACCGACCAAGCCGAGCAGGGCGAGCTGGACGAACGGCTCCCGCACGGTCTGCGCCTTGACGACGAACGCCACGAACAGCGTGAGGAACCCGGTGAGCACGCTGACCGTGGCGTTGCCCCACAGCGCGGTGACGGCGCGGGCGGCCATCGGCTGGCGACGCCGACCCCCGGCGGGGAGCGTGTTGGTCAGCGACGCCGGCACCTCGCCCTCGGTGACCTCGACCCAGGCCGGGATCCGCAGGCACAGTACGGCGCCCGTCAGGCACACCGCGGCGACGAACACCAGCGCGCCGGGCGAGCCGGCGAGCTTGACGATACCGGCGGCGACGGCACCCGACACCAGGCCGGCGGCCAGGCCGAACACCGTCAGCCGCGAGTTCGACTTGACCAGCGTCATCCCACTGGGCAGCACCCGCGGGGTGACCGCCGCCATGAGCACCCCGTACGCCTTGGACAGCACCAGCATCCCCAGCGCCACCGGGTAGAGCCCCCAGGTGCCGAAGTAGCGGGCGAGCACGACCGCGAGCACCACCCGCCCGGCGAACAAGCCGGCCAAGGCCAGCCGGCGGCCGCGCTGTACCCGGTCCAGCGCCGGCCCGACCACCGGCGCGATCAGCCCGAACGGCGCGACGGTGATGAGCAGGTAGAGGGCGACCTTGCCCCTGCTCTCGGCGGTGGCCGCGGAGAAGAACAGCGTGTTCGCCAGCGCGACGGCCAGCGCGGCATCCGCGGCGTAGCTCGTCATCGTGGCGTAGGTCAGCGCCGTGAGGCCGGATCTATCGGCGCCGTCCGCGGTGGCGGCGCGGTGGAACGCCCGGATCCCCTGTTCGGTGAGCTGGCGGCTGCGGAACATCGCGACCCGGGTGACCGTCAGCTTGCGGGGCATGCGCCGCTGGCGCGGCCGGCCCGCCTCCGATCCCGACGGAGGGTCCTCGGCAGGGTGCGGTCCACGCCGCGGGGGGGTCGGCGGCTCCGGGGTGGTCGGCTCCTGGGTGCCCGCCGAGTGACCTTCGGCGGGCACCCAGGAGCGCCGCCGACGACCTCCGCGGCGCCAGCCGGAACGCCCGCGCCGGGTATCCCCAGGCTGCCGCGAGGACCCGGAGGGAGGCACCTCCCCATCCTGCCGCACCGGCCTGGCAGCCGGTGGTGCTGCCAGGCTGATGGCTCACTCCGGCACGAACCGCACCAGGTACATCCTCGGCCAGCGCTTGCCGGTGAGCAGGAACTCTTCGCCGCCCGGTAGCGCCGCGATGCCGTTGAGCACGTCGGCCTGTGCCCACGCCGGCCCGACGCCCCGCAGTCCGGACGCGTCCACGACCGCGCTGACCTTTCCGTCCGGCAGGTCGATCCGCACGATGTCGTCGGTGTGCCACACATTGGCCCACACCGTGCCGCCGACACACTCCAGCTCGTTGAGCTCCCGCAGCGGGTGCCCGTCCACCGTCACCGCCACCGACCCCACCAGGGCGAAGCTCGCCGGATTCCGGAAGGTGAGCCGGTCCGTGCCGTCGCTGGCCACGAGCCGGCCGGGCTGGTGGCACAACCCCCAGCCCTCGCGGTCCAGCGGCACCTCGCGGCGCACCGCCAGGGTGGCCGGGTCGCGCTCCAGGGCGACCCCGTCGGTCCAGGTGAGCTGCCAGATCCGGTCCGGGAGCACCGTGACACCCTCGCCGTACAGGTTGTCGGGCAGTGGCACCGCCCGCCGCAGCGCCCCCGTCGCCGGGTCCAGTTCACGGAGCTGGGACTGCCCAGCGAGGCCGGTACTCTCGTAGAGCGTGCCCCCGGCCAGCTCCAGTCCCTCGGTGAACGCCGTCGGGTCGTGCGGCACACTGCCGAGCACCTGCACCCGCAGGTGCGGGACCGAGGCGGTGCGCAGCACGTCGGTCGGCTCGTCGGAGCCGCTGGCGGCGCGTACCAGGAGCACGCCGAGCGTCGCGAGCGCGACCAGGCAGGCCGCGCCGAGCAGCAGGAGCCGCCGGGGAACGCGCACCAGGACAGTCTGCTCCGGGCCACCGTCTCGTTTCGGCCGCTCAAGCGGCACAATGGTCGTCGTGCAGACGACCGACGAGCTTGACCCCCGGCTGCGGGAAGCGGTCGGGCCGGCTCGGGCCGCCGCAGCGGAGGAGGCGGCCGACGCCGGGCAGGACGTCGGCGAGCACGTCGCCGTGCACCGCGAGGACGCGGTCTCGGCCACCCACTACTTCCGCGCGCGCCACCCCGGCTACGTCGGCTGGTACTGGGCGGTGACCGTGGCCGTCACCGAGGACGGGCCGGTCACCGTCAGCGAGGTGGTGCTGCTCCCGGGACCGGACGCCGTCGTCGCGCCGAGCTGGGTGCCCTGGCAGGAACGGGTGCGGGCCGGTGACCTCGGTGTCGGCGACCTCATGCCACCCCCGGCCGACGACGACCGGCTGGTGCCCGCCTACCTGGCCTCCGACGACCCCGCCGTGGAGGAGGTCGCCACCGAGCTGGGACTGGCCCGGATGCGCGTGATGAGCCGCGTCGGGCGGCTGGCGGCGGCGCAGCGCTGGCAGACCGGCGACTACGGGCCCCACGCGGAGATGGCGCTCGGCGCGCCCGCCACGTGCGGCACCTGCGGCTTCTACCTGCCGGTCGCGGGCTCGCTGCGGGCCGCGTTCGGAGTGTGCGGCAACGAGCTCTCGCCGGCCGATGGCCACGTGATCGCCACCTCCTACGGCTGCGGCGCGCATTCCGAGATCGAGGTGGAGCTGCCGCCACCCACCCCGGTCGCCGAGTTGGTCTACGACGACGGCGTGGACCTCGACCAGGGTGGCTCGCGCCGGGAGTGAGCCGCGAGACCTGCTCGCAGAGTCGAGCCGTTGATGCCGAGACCTGCTCGCAGGGTCGAGCCGTTGATGCCGAGACCTGCTCGCAGGGTCGAGCCGTTGATGCCGACCCGTTCGACACGGCGGCGTTGCGCCGCGCCGTGCTGGACGCCTGGGCCAGCTCGCCGACCCGGTTCCGGGAGGACGCCAACAGTGAGGAGGACCTGGTCCTCGGCGGGTACCGGGACCGTTGGTTCGTCGAGCTGGCCCAGAACGCGGCCGACGCCGCGGCCCGTGCCGGCGTCCCCGGGCGGCTGCGGGTGTCCGTCGTGGACGGTGAGCTGCGCGCCGCCAACACCGGCGAGCCGCTGTCGGCGGCCGGGGTGTCGTCGCTGGCGTCGTTGCGGGCCTCGGCCAAGCGGGACTCCGGGGTCGCCGGTCCCTCGGGGGTCGGTCCCTCGGGGGTCGGGGTCGTCGGCCGTTTCGGGGTCGGGTTCGCGGCGGTGCTCGCGGTCTGCGACGCGCCGCGGGTGGTCTCGCGCACCGGCGGGGTCAGGTTCTCGGAGGAGCGCACTCTCGCGGCGCTGGCCGGCCTGCCCACCGGGGTGGGGGTGCACGCCGAGCTGGCCCGCCGCTGCGGCCGGGTGCCGGTGCTGCGGCTGCCCTGGCCGGTGCCCGACGACGAGGCGCCACTGCCGGCCGGCCTCGACACCGAGGTGCGGCTGCCGCTTCGCCCTGGCCTGGACCCGGCGGAGCTGACCGCCGCCGCACTGGCGCAGGCGCCCGACCTGTTGCTCGCGTTGCCCGCACTGGCCGTCGTGGAGGTGGCCGGACGGGAGCTGGCACGGTCCGACGTGGGCTCGGATCGGGGCTCGCTCGCGGTGCTGAGTGAGGACGGTCGGGAGCGTTCGCGCTGGCGGCTGCTGCGCCGTGGCGGCCATGTGCCGGCCGGGCCGGCCGGCACGACCACCGGCACGACCACCGGCACGGCCGCCGAGGACCGTCCAGAGTGGACGGTGACGTGGGCGGCCGGTCCGGTGGGCACCGAGGAGGTGCTGCACGCGCCGACCCCGACCGACGAGCGGCTGAGCCTGCCCGCCAGGCTGTTCGCGACGCTGCCGCTGGAACCCTCCCGCCGCCGGGTGCGGCCCGGACCGGTGACCGACCACGTCCTCGCGGCGGCGGCCGCCGTCTACGTCGAGCTGGTGGCCGCGCTGCCGCCGGAGGAGCGGGCCGGGCTGGTGCCGCTGCCGGCGCTACCGGCCTCCGACGTGGACGCCGTGCTCCGCGACGGGGTGCTCGCAGCTTTGCGCGCCGCGGCATGGCTGCCCGCCGCCGCCGGCGGCGAGGTGACGCCGGCCGCGGCCGTGGCGTTGGACCTCGCCGCGCCGCCCGGGCTCGCCCGAGTGCTCGCCGACCTGCTGGCGGACGTCGTCCCGGGCCTGCTCGCCCCACCGGGTCCGCCCCCGCCGGTGCTTGCCGCGCTGGGGGTGGCCCGGCTCGGGCCGGCCGCGCTGGTCGAGCGGCTCGCCGGGCTGACACGGCCGCCGTCATGGTGGCATGCCCTCTACGCCGCGCTGGATCCGGCGGCCCGCGCCGACCGCACGGTCCGGGAGGAGCTGGCCGGGCTGCCCGTGCCGCTGGCCGAGGGTCGGGTCGTCCTCGGCCCGCACACCTGCCTGCTGCCCGGGCCAGGCGCACCGGAGGTCGTCCCGAGGCTGCGGATCGTCCACCCCGACGCAGCCCACCCGCTGCTCGCGCTGCTCGGTGCGAGGGAAGTCGGCCCGGCCGACCTGCTCGACGACCCGGCTCTGGCCGAGGCCGTCGAACGCTCCGTGGACGACGCCGAGGCCGGGCTCGACGTGGCGCCGCTGGCCGAGGCGGTCCTCGGGCTCGTCGCCGCGATCAGCAACGGGGGGCCCGGCGGGGTCGGCGCCGGGTCCCCCGGCGGCGACCGACCCTGGCTGGCGGGGCTGGCGCTGCCGGACGCGGTCGGCGACCCGCGTCGGGCCGACGAGCTGCTGTTGCCGGACGCGGCGCTGCACGCGGTCCTGGAACCGGACTCCCCCCTGGGGGTACTCGCCGCCGACGTCGCCGCGCGGTACCCGCGGGAGGCGCTGCTCGCCGTCGGCGTCCTCGACGGCTTCGCAGTGCTCGTCGACGAGCAGCCGGCCGGAGCGGACCACGACCTGGCCGGCGAAGAGGAGTGGTGGGCGCAGTTGCCCGAGCCGCCGGCCCGGCTGCTCGCAGTCCGCGACCTCGACCTCGTCGACCCGGCGCGCTGGCCGGCCGCGCTGGCGCTGCTGGGCACCGACCCGGCCGCTCGCGCCGCGCTGGCCGCCCGCCCCGGCGAGCCCGTCCCCTACACCTCATGGTGGCTGGCCCGGCATGCGGTGCTCGGCGGGTGCCCGCCGCGGCACTGGCGGCTGCCTTCGGCCGAGGAGCTGGCGGGCCTGCTCGACCCGGTGCCGGTGGACCTCGACGAGCGGCTGCTGGCCGCGATCGGGGTGCGTGAGCGGCTGGAGGTGGCCGACGCCGCCGACGCCGTCGACCTGCTCGCCCGCCTCGCCGACCCGCAGCGGCGGCTGGACGCGGCGGTGACCCGGGCGGCGCACGCGGCGTTGGCAGCCGCGGTGGCCGACGACCGTTTCGACGCCGCAGCCGTCGACTCCCCGTCCCGCGTCCGCACGCTCGACGGCACCGTCGCCGACGCCGCCGACGCCGCGGTGCTCGACCGGGAATGGCTGGGCGAGGCGCTCACCGATCCGCTCGTGGCCGGCGGCGACCCGGAGGCGCTCGCGGAACTCCTCGACCTCCCGCTGGCCTCCGAGCGGGTGCGCGGCAGCGTCGTCTCGACCGGCCGGGCGACCCCGTGGGCGGCGCTGCCCGAGGTGGCGGCGGCCTGCGAGGCGATCGGCGTCCACGTCCCCGCCGGCAGCCTCGTGCTGCACGGCGAGCTCACCGTGGCGTTGCATGAACCGCGCCCGGCCCGGCGCAGCGTGCCGGTCTGGGTCGACGACGCGGGACGGGTGCACGCCGCCGACCCGGTGCGCGCCCTGCTCCTCGCCACGGCCGTCAGTCCAGGCCCCGCTGGGCCCCCCGGGAGCCGCGCCGCACCGCCGAGCGCTGCCAGCCAACGACCGCGAAGCCGAAGAGACCGATCAGCCAGCCACTGATGCACGTGGTGAAGTACAGGTCCAGCGGCCGGCCGGCGACGAGGTGCGCGATCCCAAGTCCGAGGGACGCGCCGAACCACAACACCGTCCCCACCGAGGCGACCACGAGCGGCTCGGTGAGCCACCGGGGCAGTGGCGGAGGGTCAGGGCGCCGATCAGCCGGAACAGCGTGGGGCACGCTGCGAGGATAGGCCGGGGGAGGTTCGTGCCGTCCGGTCCGAGCTTGCCGCCTGCTCTCCCGGCCCGCCGTAGGCTGCCCGCCTGTGCTGGAGCGTCGGTTTCAGGTCCGGAGACGTGGCTCGACGCTCGCCCGGGAGCTCCGCGGGGGGCTCGTGACGTTCGTGACGATGGCCTACATCGTCGTGCTCAACCCGCTCATCCTCGGCAGCTTCTCTGCCGCCGGCCCGGGAGCCAAACGTGACGTGCTGGGCCACGTGCTCCCGGTGCCCCAGGTCGCCGCGGTCACGGCGCTGGTGGCCGGGGTGATGACGCTGCTGTTCGGGCTGGTCGCCAACTACCCGTTCGCCCTCGCCACCGGCCTGGGCATCAATACCCTGGTCGCGGTGACGATCGCGCCGCAGGTGACGTGGCCGGAGGCGATGGGCCTGGTGCTGGTCGACGGGCTGGTCATCCTCGTGCTCGTCGCGACGGGGTTCCGCACCGCTGTGTTCAACGCCGTCCCGGCGCCGCTCAAGGCGGCGATCGCCGCCGGGATCGGACTGTTCATCTGCTTCATCGGGCTGGTGGACGCCGGGTTCGTGCGGCGGCTGCCGGACGCCGCGAACACCACGGTCCCGGTCGGCCTGGGCAGCAACGGCTCGATCGCCTCCTGGCCGACGTTCGTGTTCGTCGTCGGGCTGATCATCACCGGGATCCTCGTCGCCCGGCGGGTCAAGGCGGCAATCCTGCTCGGCGTCGTCGCCAGCACCGTGCTGGCGATCGTCATCGAGGCCCTGGCCCACGTCGGGCCGGCCACTCCGACCAACCCGAAGGGCTGGAGCCTGGGAGTCCCCACGCTGCCGCGCCACCTCGCCGGCCTGCCCGACCTCTCGCTGGTGGGCAACGTCTCCTTCGGCGCCTTCACGCGGTTGCCCGCGATCGCGGCCGCATTGCTCGTGTTCACCCTCGTGCTGGCCAACTTCTTCGACGCCATGGGCACCATGACCGGGCTGGGCAAGGAGGCCGGGCTGCTGCGCCGCGACGGCCAACTGCCCGGGGTGGGCAAGGCGCTGTTCGTCGAGGGGCTGGGCGCGGTGGCTGGGGGAGTCGCCTCGTCCAGCTCGAACACCATCTTCGTCGAGTCGGCCTCCGGCATCGCGGAGGGGGCCCGCACCGGGCTGGCCAACGTCGTGACCGGCCTGCTGTTCATCGCGGCGATGTTCCTGACACCGCTCTACGCGGTGGTCCCGGTGGAGGCCGCCGCCCCGGCGCTGGTGGTCGTGGGCGCGCTGCTGGCCGGCCAGGTCAGCGAGATCGATTTCAGCGACTTCTCGATCGCCTTGCCGGCCTTCCTCACCATCGTCGTCATGCCGTTCACGTACTCGATCGCCAACGGCATAGGAGCCGGGTTCATCAGTTACGTTCTCGTCCACGCCGCGGTCGGCCGGGTCCGGCAGGTGCACCCGCTCATGTGGGTGGTCGCGCTGGCGTTCGTCTGTTATTTCGCGATCCGGCCGATCGAGTCGCTGTTCGGGATCGCCTGACGGGCGGGCTTCCCTCCGCCGCTCCACCCACACCATGTAAACTGGACCATCACGCCGGTCAGGGTCGATATCCCGCTGACTGACCCAGACAAGGCCAACTGCGGCACAGCTCGTCGGGCTGGGGCGAAGCCCCGTCAGCCGTTGAGACCCATCTTCGAGCGGATGAGCTGCAGCAGCTTGATCCACGGTCCACAGTCCTCGGCTGTGGCGTGCCGGTCGAGCCAGCCCGGCAGCAGGTTCTTGCCGGTGAGACTGAAGCCGAAGTGCCAAGCGCCATCCTTGCGTTTGGTCTTCTCGGTGAGGACAGCTTCCTCACCATACTCCCTCACGAAGGCGTCGAGCAGGGCCGACGGCCATAGATCCTCGGCTTCTACGGTCCCCTCGGTTAATCCCAGAGCCTGGCGATAGCTCAGAACGTCTATCTTCTTCTGCAGGCCAAAGGTGTCGCAGAGGATTTTTCCGGCCTTGTCACCCGTATCGTCGGTATCAACGGCGAGTGGGTGGTGACGAGCAGCGTGACGTCGCGGCGCTCGGCGAGGCTCTCCAAGTCGTCCCGCAAAGACTCATCCCCCAACCCGACCAACCCGCCGCCTGACCCACCCACGACCACGACGACCCGGCTCCGCTGACGCTCCGCCGGGTACACAAACCCGCCCACTCACCAACCGATTTTCCGAGTCAGGTACCATCGTGGCTGTCGGGTTAGCCGCGGTTGGCAATTAGTTGATTTACAATTTGGTGATCAACAAGGATCGTTGAGACCCCAAAGTGTTCTGCGACGTCGCCCAAGTCTTCTGGAACAGTCTCATCTGGTGGAATTTCCAGTACGACTTCGATGCCGACTGCGGGCGCGAGGAGTTCGGCTGCAAACGCACGTTCAATCTTTTGTCGGCTCGCGTAGGCCGTCGTGATCAGAAAAGAGTGCTGGTCAGTCGCAAGTCGACGCCACAGTGCTCGGCCAAGGATGAATCTAGAACCGCTTTCGTTTGTCGGCCGACCCAAGACAACTGTCGGAACAGCATCGGTGTTTGCGACGCCAACAGCTTGCAGGCTTGGATCGACTCCGGGCAGTGATTGACGCGAGACGTACTGATCGATGGCTAGGCGATCGTCAGGAGCGAGGCCCAGCGCATCTCGCACGACACGAGCCTGCTGCCAGCCAACTAGATAAGGAATTGTTTCATCGACGACACACTGACTTCTCAAAGCGTCCCGCGCTGTCCGGATGAATTCAAGTCTCTCCGTTGTGCTCCCACTGGCTTTCGCCGTTGCGTTAGTTATCCAGTCGACGGCGGGAACTATGCGATCGACATGCACCGCATCGAAGAAGTCTGGGAGCAACTCTTCCGAAAGCTTCTCTGCAGCTCCCAATATTGCAGTCTCGTAGCCATCAGCCTCCGCAAATGGGTCAAGTCCGAGCTGAGCGGCAGCGATGCAGTAGTCGCGTTCCTCGGAACTTAACTCGTCAAGAGACAGCCACTCCTTCTCCAAGGGCGTACCTGTTACATTTCGTTCCTTCAAGCGGTTCAGTACAGAAATAACCACATGTCTGAGTGTTTGCCACACGGAGTCATTATCGACCGTAGCTTCGCCCTCTGTCAGGTATTTGATGGGAGAGAACTCATCGAAGTTACGGTCGCGTGTCCACCGGAGCTTAGTAGCGTGACCCTCCGGAAGGATTTCGAGACGTGGCCAGACGAACCCGTCCCCGGCTGACCTGACCGAATGCCGGTGATCGGTCCTGCCACTCGCCGGCCTCGAGTGCGCAACCAAGAACCACCAGTTGTAGGCGATCCATTCCGCAAGCGGGTAGAGTGGTGCGAAGATGGACCGACGGGAGCTACGCGAATCGCGGTCCTCTACCAAAGTGAGACAGTCGTCACCGACCAGTAGTTCAATTCGGGCCCAGGTTGCGTGGTGCTCAGGGGTTCGGACCATTTGTCCGGGCTCCCACTCCCACCGAATCTGAAAGTCAGCACTGCCATACATGAGCGTGCTCCTCACTGGTATTCGGTCGTTCAAGAGCGGTGGACCACTCGTGACCACTCGTCTGGGCTTAAGGGGTAGCCTTTATATTCACCACGTACACTGTTGACCAGTCTCGCTTCATAGCCGACGCCTCCGACCTCGTGCCATACGTAACAAGGAAACTCGTCATTCCACGTCCTGCGACCTCGTTCAGGTCTCTGTCGGCCGGAACGGGTCCTGGTGCCCGCCGCAAGGGGCGGCGGCGACGAGGAGCACGCACATCGTCGAGTATGGCGGGCACACTGCTGAACGCCTACAGCGGCGGCGCTGGCTCGACTCGCCCGGTAACGGAGCGTGACTACGAGGTCGTCGGTTGCCGTCGGGCGTGACCCGGTTGCTGGTGCGTCAGCGGCGCGACGTCGGCCGTGGTCGAGGCCGGGACGGTGGATCGGGCGAGGTCGATCGGGCTCGGGACGCGGCGGTCGCCGGGGTCTCTTCGAGGGCAGCCACCTGATCGGCGTGCCGGAGCGCCGCGGTCCGTTCCGGGACAGTGGCCTCCCGGGTGGCAACCCGGGTGCCGTCGGCGCGGATGAGGGTGTCCGTGGGGTAAGCCTCTTCGTCATGGACGGCAAGGTCGCCGGTTTCCAGGACGGCGTCGGGTAGTCGCAGCTTCATGAACATGCCGAGGAACTTCAGGATGACGAACGTCACCAGCGCGTCCCAGACGATGACGGTCCCCGCCGCGCCGGCCTGCCAGAGAAGCTGGCGCGGATTTCCGTAGAACAGCCCGGCGTAGGAGACGCTCGCGGTCGATCCCTTCCCCAGGTATTCGATGACGTCCGGATCGGCGAACAGACCGACCAGCAAGCCACCGCACAGTCCGGCGACCCCGTGGGTGTGGACGACCCCCAACGCGTCGTCGACCTTGCGGAAGAGCCTGGTCCGGCTGAGCCTGTTCCACGACAGCCAGACCAGGGTGGACGCGATGAGCCCGATGAGAAGCGCGCCCAGGCCGTTGACGAAGCCGGCCGCGGGGGTGATGGCCACCAGTCCGGTGATCATGCCGTTGACCGCGCCGAGGAAGGTTGCCTTGTGGTCGACACCGAAGGATATGTCCAGCACGACCCAGGCCAGCAGCGCCGTCGCGGTCGCCAGGTTGGTGTTGATGACCGCGGTCGAGGCGTCGGCGCCTGCGAAGTACGGGTCGCCACCGTTGAAGCCGTTCCAGCCGAGCCAGAGGATGCCCGCGCCGGCCGCGGCCATGGGAAGGTTGTTGGGTACGGCGCGGGCACGGTCGCGGGCCAGCCGCGGCCCGATCACCGCCGCCGCCACGAACCCGGACGTCCCGGCGGCAAGGTGGATGACGTATCCACCACTGTAGTCAAGGGCGCCGAGCTGGGACCACCACCCGCCGCCCCACAGCAGGAACGCGTTGACCGAGTAGGCCAGTGTCGCCCACAGCGGGACGAAGACCAGCCAGACCTTGAAGTTGATGCGGCCGACGACGCTACCCAGGAACAGCAGCGGAGTGATCCCGGCGAAGACGAACTGGAAGTAGGCGAGCGTGGCCTGCGGGAAGTGGAACCCCGGCATCGCCCCGCGGAGCAGCGGTATGTCCGCCTGACCCTGGGTGGCGTGTCCGAGAATCGGACCGGGGATTCCCACGAAGGCGCCGAGGATTCCTGGGCCGAGCTTGAGCGGGCTCCCGAAACCCATCTTGAACACCCACAGCACCCACACCACCAGCACCAGGGAAAACCCGGTGAACGCCATGAGCATGGTGTTGACGGCCCACTTGCGCTGCACGATCCCGCCATACAAGATCGCGATGCCGGGGATGCTCATCAGGCCGACCAGGGTCGCCGCGACCAGTTGCCAGGCGTTGTCTCCCGAGACGAGCCACGGAGGATACGGAACCATCCCCACTCCTTACACCCACATCGGGCGCACCAAAACGTCACCAAGCCCGTCGGCGACCTGATCCGCACTATCCGCCGGCAACTCACCAGAAAGAGTGAACAGTTGATGTGTCCGCGTTGTTAACGCAAGTGACGATGTGGTGAACCCTCCCTGTCGACCGGCCGCCAGCCGCGTTTCAGACTCTCGTCAGGCTGGTCGGGCATCGCTGCACCGGTCGGGAAAGACCCTGAGGAGTCGGGAGAGAGAGGAGCCGGGAGAGACTCAAGGAAAGGGTAGGCCCGCGGCCGGACCGGCGGCGGGGCTACCTGGGGGCCGGCCGCGGCCGAGGCCGTCAACCTGGCCGTCAACCGGCCGGGGTCAACCGGCCGGGGCGCCGGGGGTGAAGATCTCCATGTTGTGGCCGTCGGGGTCGTCGAAGTAGAGCCCGCGGCCGCCGTTGCGGCGGTTGATCTCGCCGGGCTGGTGGTGGTGCGGGTCGGCGTAGTAGGTCAGGTTCAGCGCCTGCAGCCGGTCGAAGGCGGCGTCGAACTCGGCTTCGCTGAGCAGGAACGCGTAGTGCTGGGAAGGGACCTCACCGCCGGCGTCGGCGTAGTCCAGGCTGACGCCGTTGGCCAGGGTCACCGCCAGGAACGGGCCAGCCGGCTCCGGAGCCGGTAGCCCCAGCAGGCTGGCGAGGAACGGCGCGGCGACCTGCTTGTCCCGCGCGAGGACGACGGTGTGGTTGAGCTCAATGGCCATGACGGCCCCCTGTCCGGCCGGGTTGTCGGGTCATGGACCTCCGGCTGCCCCCATCATCCCTCCCTCTCCGGTGGACGGCGAGGTGCGCCGCCGGGCGCGGCCGGCTCCCGCCCTGGTTCCACTGGTAACGTGCGGTCCGTTCCGGCCACGACGGCTGGCAGCGTGATCCGGAGAACCGCGAGGTCCCAGCGCCATGAAGAGGCGAAAGCTGATCGTCATCGTCGTCGCGCTCCTGCTGGTGGGCGGCGTGGCCGCGGGAGTGGGCGTGGGGCTCGGACTGCACTCGGCGACGTCGGCGACGTCGGCGGCGGCCAGCCCGCCGCCCGCTCCGCCGCCCGGCTTCGTCGAGTTCCGTGACCCGCCGGCCGGGTTCGCGCTCGCCTACCCGGCGGCGTGGACCCGGCTGCGGTCTCCCGACCCCCAGGTCCCGCTGCTCGTGACGCAGGGCGGCCGGGGCTCGTTCCAGGTGCGGGTGGTGGGACTCGACAGCCCGGTGGCCCCACAGGATCTCGGGTCGGTCAAGCAGTTGACCGACCAGATCATCACGCACTCGGGCGGCTCGGCCAAGCTCCTCGCCCAGCCGCAGCAGATCCTGCTGGCCGGGCTGCCGGGCTATCTCTACCTCTACTCGTTCCAGGACGCCAGCAGCGGGCAGACGGGCGTGCACTCCCAGGTGTTCCTGTTCAAGGGCAAGACGATGATCAGCATGGTCTTCCAGGCGGTCCCGGCCGGGACGTTCCAGGGCCTCGCACCGACCTTCGACCAGATCACCGGCTCGTTCCGGGTGCTGTAGGGCGCCGTCGGGAAGCCGGCGCCATGCAGCCGGGCGATTAGTTCGGTATGCTAACGATCGGTGATCCAGACGCCCGAGACCCAGACGCCCCAGATCCCGATGCGCCAGACCCGAACGCGCCAGACCCGAACGCGCCAGACCCGGACAGCCGTGGCACCGGCGCGTGCCAGCCGGCGGCGGCTGGCGGCGGCCCGGCTGAACCGCCGGCCGCAGTCCCAGGACAGCGGGTGAGCGCCGGGGCGACGAGTGGCGGCATGTTCGGCTCGCTGCGGATCCGCAACTACCGGCTCTACGCCAGCGGGCAGGTCGTCTCCCTGGTCGGCACCTGGATGCAGCGTATCGCCCAGGACTGGTTGGTGCTCACGCTCTCGCACGGCAACGCGCTGGCGCTGGGCGTCGTCGCCGCCCTGCAGTTCACCCCCATGCTGCTCTCGCCGTGGGCCGGTGTCCTCGCCGACCGCTACGACAAGCGGCGACTGCTCATCGGGGTCCAGGCCGGCCTCGGGACGTGCGCGTTGGCGCTGGGCCTGCTCGACGTCACGGGGCTGGTCGCGCTGTGGCAGGTCTACCTGCTGGCGGCCGTGCTCGGCGGGTTCTCCGCGATGGACAGCCCGGTGCGGCAGGCGTTCGCGGTGGAGATGGTCGGCCGGGAGGTGCTGCCGAACGCGGTCGCGCTCAACTCGATGACGTTCAACGCGGCGCGGATCGTCGGCCCAGCCGTGGCCGGGGTGATGGTCGCCGCGGTCGGCACCGGCTGGGTGTTCCTGGTCAACGCCGCGAGCTTCCTCGCCGTGATCACCGGGCTGCTCGTCATGGACCCGACCACGCTGCACGCCCCGGCCAGGCTCGCCCGGGGGCGCGGCCAACTGCGGGAGGGCCTGCGCTACGTCCGGCACCGCCCGGACCTCGTGCTCGTGTTGGTCCTGGTGTTCTGCGTCTCGACCTTCGGGCTCAACTTCTACCTGACGCTGGCGCTGCTGGCGCGCAACGTCTTCGGCCGGGGTGCCGAGTCCTACGGGCTGTTGTCGACGTTGATGGCGGTCGGCTCACTGGCCGGCGCGGCGGTGGCTGCCCGCCGGGTCGGCCGGCCCCGGTTGCGGTTGGTGATCGGGTCGGGGGCGGTCTTCGGGCTGTGCACGTCGCTGGTCGGGGTGATGCCCAGCTACCTGGCCACCGGGCTCATGCTCATCCCGACGGGGATGGCCGCCTTGACCTTCACCACGGCGGCGAACAGCACCGTGCAACTGTCGGTCAGCCCGTCCATGCGCGGTCGGGTCATGGGGTTGTACATGTTGGTGTTCCTCGGCGGCAACCCGGTGGGCGGCCCGGTGCTGGGCTGGATCGCCGGGATGTTCGGCGCCCGCGCGCCGGTGCTCTTCGGCGGGTTGGTCGCGCTGGTCTCGGTGCTGGTGTGCGCGGGGATCCTGGGCTGGCGGGCCCGGCCCCGGCAGGTCGTCGAGGTCGTCGAGGTCGCCAGCCGGGAGGCAGACGGCGGCTTGCGGTGTGACTTAGGTTAGCCTAACCTTTTGGAGGTCCCTTCGTGGTGGTAGCGGCACGACGGATCCCGACGGCGAGCCCCGCACGCGGCTCCGCCCGTCGGGACCGGCGTTCCTCACGGCCAGCAGTGCACGGGCTCGTTGGCCGCCATCGCCTCCAGGTAGCGGGCCAGCATGCCGCGCAGCGCCTCCAGGCGCGTCGCGCCCCGCTCCTCCAGCCGGGCCACGGTCTCAAGCTGCCAGGACGCACCAGTCCGGCGGCACAGGCAGCGCTGCTCGACGACGTCGAGGTAGTGGCGGGCCGCCGCCGGTGAGACGCCCCACCTGGCGAGCCCGTCATGGGCCAGCGGTAACAGTCGGCGCAGCACCAGCTCGTCGGGCCGCACCCATCCCAGGCCCGGCCAGTACAACTGGGTGTCCATGCCGGACCGGGCGGCGGCGTAGAAGTTCTCCTGCGCGGCGTCGAAGGACATCTGGGTCCACAACGGCCGCTCCTGCTCGGCGAGCACCCGGAGCACGCCGTAGAAGAACATCGCGTTGGCGACGGCGTCCACGGCGGTGGGGCCGGCCGGCAGCACCCGGTTCTCCACGCGGACGTGCGGCGTGCCGCCCACGACGTCGTAGACGGGCCGGTTCCAGCGCCAGATCGTGCCGTTGTGCAGGCACAGCTCGTGCAGCCCAGGCGGCCGGCCGGCGTCCAGCTCGGCCACCGGGTCCTCGTCCTCGCACACCGGCAGCAGGCCGGGGAAGTAGCGCACGTTCTCCTCGAACAAGTCGAAGATCGATGTGATCCACCGTTCGCCGAACCACACCCGCGGGCGCACCCCCTGGTTGCGCAGCTCCTCCGAGCGGACGTCGGCGGCCTGGGTGAACAGTGGCACCCGGGTTTCGGCCCACAGCCGCCGCTCGAACAGGAACGGGGAGTTGGCCCCCAGTGCGAGCTGCACCCCGGCCAGGCACTGCGCGGCGTTCCAGTGGGCGGCGAAGCAGTCCGGGGGCACCTGCAGATGCAATTGCATCGAGGTGCAGGCCGCCTCGGGCGCGATCGAGTCGATGTCCAGGACCAGCCGCTCCGGGCCGCTGCCGCGACCTTCGATGTCCAGTCGGAACGGCTCGCCGCGGGCGGCGAGCATCTGCTGGTTGAGCAGTGCGTAGCGGGAGTCCGGCGACAGCGCCGCCGAACGCATGTGCTGCTCGCGCAGCGTCGGCAGTACGCCGATCATCACCAGGCGGGCGCCCAGTTCGCCGGCCTTGGCGTCGGCGTCGGCCATCGAGTCGACCAGGTACCGCTCCCAGTGCAGCGCCTCGTCGCCGGGCAGCGCCCGCGGCGGCAGGTTGATCTCCAGGTTCCAGCGGCCGAGCTCGCTGCTGAATTCCGGGCTGCCCAGCGCGGCGAGCACCGCCGCGTTGACCAGCGCCGGCGCGAGGTGTTCGTCGACGAGGTTGAGCTCCATCTCCAGCCCGGTGTACGGCTCGTCGGCGGCGAACCGGGCATCCCGCAACATCCGGGCCAGGGCATCCAGGCAGCGACGCACCTTGCCGCGGTAGCGCTGGCGGTCCTCCGGGGCGAAATCGGTGCGGGCGACGTCTCGACCCACCGCGGGCGCCTCCTCATCGACTACCCCGACCGTGACACAGCCTGCCGCACGCCGCTACGGCTGTCCGGGGAGAATCGCCGACCGTGGCCAGGCCCATCGAAGTGGCGGATCCGGCGGACCCGCGACTGGACGACTTTCGGGACCTGACCGCCGCCGACCGCCGTCCCGACCGGCCCGGAGCCTGGTCGGGTGGGCTCGGGCTGTTGCGGCGCCATGGGTTCCGGCTTGTCGCACTCACGCCGTCGCCCGCCGCCCTACGGTGAGCTTTGTGCGGTTGCGGGCGAGAGCAGGCAACGCGCAGGTCGGCCGGACCGGCCCCGCTCCCCGGCCCACCCGTCCCCGGCCCACCCGTCCCCGGCCCCGGGCCACCTGGCTGGCCGGGCCGGGTCAGGAGTCGACGCCGTGGGCCACCGGGCTGACCGTCGCCACCTTCGTCGCCGCGGTGGTGGCCGTCGCCGACGTCACGCTGTGCCTGGCGTTGGCCGAGGCGGTCGGGCCGTTCGTGATCGTCGTGAACCTGTTCATCGACGCGGGCCTGGCACCAGCGGTGTGGCTGCTCCAGCGCACTCCCGTGTGGCGCTGGGTCGGGGTCGGGGTGGCCGTCGGCCTGGCTGTGGGCTGGGTGATGCTGCCGTTCACCGCGCTGTGACCGGGAGCTGGGCCGGGAGGGAACTCGCGAGCGGGGGCGTCAGCCGGGCTTGCGGACACCGAGCAGCACGTCCTCCCAGGAGGGCACGGTCGGGTGGTTCTTGCGGGCGCCCTTCGTGGCCTGCCTGCTCGTCGGCTCCGGCTCGGGCTCGGGCTCGGGATGCGGCTCGGGGCGCGGTTCGGAACGCGGTTCGGAACGCGGTTCGGGCTCGGGGGTCGGTTCCGCGACGGGTTCCGGACCGGCCTGCGCCGGCAGCTCGTCGGGCCGGCGCAGGCCGGTCTCGCCCGCCTGCTGGGCCAGGGCCGTCACCGGACGCACCGTGCGCAGCGGCTTGGCCGGGTGACCCTCGACGAGGTCGGCGGCGGCCTCGTCCTGGACCGTGACCGTGCCGCCATGGGCGCCGGGGTGGTAGAACCAGTGCGCCGAGTTCTCCGAGCGGCCCGCCCGCCAGCGCAGCGCGACTGTCCACTTGCCGTCCTCGCCGCGCCAGGAGTCCCACTCCGCCTCCGAGTAGTCGGCGCCGCGCAGCCCGAAGGTGGCGGCGACGACCTCGGCGAGGGTACGTACGTCCGGCCCGTCGGCACGCATCGGGTGGGCGTGCTGCGCGAGCTCGACGATCCGGGAACGCTCCAGCAGCACGGGGTAGGCGAAGCGCTCGATGCGCTGGAAGGGGACGCCAGCGGCCGTGGCGACCTCCTCCACGGACGCACCGGCACGGATGCGGGCCTGGATCTCACGTGGTCGCAACTGGCTCTCCAAGTCGATCTCAATCTGGCCGAGCCGGGTGGCGTCGCCCCGAGCCGCGGCACGCAGCCGGTCGTCGGCGGGCACGCTGAAGCACTCGTGGCGCGTCGGATCCTCGAGGATCACGGAGGCCGCGTCCTCGCCGAGGCCGACCACCCGCAGCGACCGCATGGCATGACGGTAGGTGCTGGCCGGCGACCTCGGAGGGAGGCGCGCCCGAGGTTCCGGACAGCGCTGGGTTCCGGACAGCGCTGGGTTCCGGACAGCGCTGGGTTCCGGACAGCGCTGGGTTCCGGTCGGAGCGCCGCCCTCAGCCCAGGCGCTCGACGACCCAGTCCACGCAGGCCGTCAACGCCGAGACGTCCTCCGGGTCGACGGCGGGGAACATGCCGACCCGCAACTGATTGCGCCCCAGCTTCCGGTAGGGCTCGACGTCGACGATGCCGTTGCGGCGCAGGATCCGGGCGAGCGCGGCGGCGTCCACCGACCCGGTGAAGTCGACCGTGCCCACGACCTGCGAGCGGTGCACCGGGTTGGCGACGAACGGGGTGGCGAACTCCGAGGCCTGTGCCCAGTCGTAGAGCCGGCGGGAGGAGTCGGCGGTGCGGGTGACGGTCCACTCCATCCCGCCCCGGGCCAGCATCCACTCCACCTGGTCGGCGAGCAGGAACAGCGTCGCCACCGCCGGGGTGTTGTAGGTCTGGTCCTTGCGGGAGTTCTCCAGCGCGGTCGTCAGCGACAGGAACTGGGGCATCCAGCGGCCAGAGGAGCCGATCTCGTCGAGCCGTTCCAGTGCGGCCGGGCTCAGCAGCGCGATCCACAGGCCGCCGTCGGAGGCGAAGCACTTCTGGGGTGCGAAGTAGTAGACGTCGAACTGCCGGGGGTCGACGGCCAGGCCGCCGGCGCCCGACGTCGCGTCGACGGCCACCAGCGTGCCGTCGACGGCATCGGACGGCCGGTGCACCCCGACCATCACCCCGGTGGAGGTCTCGTTGTGCGCCCATGCCAGCACGTCGCAGCTCGGGTCGGCGATCGGCTCGGGCGCGGTGCCCGGCTCGGTCGCGAGAACGACCGGGTCGGCGAGGAACGGGGCTCCCGCCGTGACGGCGGCGAACTTCGAGGAGAACTCGCCGTAGCTCAGGTGCAGCGCGCGCTCGCGGACCAGCCCGAACGCAGCGGCGTCCCAGAATGCGGTGGTGCCGCCGTTGCCGAGCACAACCTCGTAGCCCTGCGGCAGCCCGAACAACTCGGCGAGCCCGGCGCGCACCCGCCCGACCAGGGACTTCACCGGCTGCTGGCGGTGCGAGGTCCCCATCACCGCGGCGCCCTCGCGGGCCAGCGCGGCGAGTTGCTCCGGGCGCACCTTGGAAGGGCCGCAGCCGAAGCGACCGTCGGCGGGTCTGAGGGTGGCGGGGATCTTGAGGTCGGTCTTGGTCTCGGTCCAGGTCGTCACGGTCCCAAGTCTCCCAGCCCGCGGCGCCCCGGATCGGCTCAGGGTGACCAGTCCCACGGTTGTTTTGAGTGTTTCGAGAACCAGGAATCAGGACAGGAACGTCGGTGAGCCGCAGCACCGCTTGTACTTCCGTCCGGACGAACACCAGCACGGCTGGTTACGCTCCGGCGGCCAGCTGACATCTCCGCTCGCACGCGTGCTGGCGGCGTACTTCAGCCTGGTCGCGGCGTCGGGTGGCTCGGCCGAGCGGGCGCCGAGAAACGCCACCAGGTCGCGGCAGGAGCCGACCGTGACCGCCCCTGAGGTACCCAGCCGGGCGTGCTCCCGAAGCTGGGTCTCGACACTGCGGCGATGGTCGATGTGCTCGCCGTAATCGGCGGCCAGTGCCGGCCACCGCGCCGTCAGCGCGGCGAACTCCGACGGGGGCCAGTACAGCGCGACCACCTGGGGTCTCTGGATCCGGTCCAGCGCGCCCCCCCGGGGCGTCAGGGGCCGGTCCAGCAGCGAGGTCCACCCTGCGCGAGCTGTCTCGGCCAAGCGATCCCAGTCATCCGGGGGCTGGCCCAGTGCGGCACGGACCCGACCTCGCGCGCCGAGCAGCATGCACAGGTTGTGGTTGCGGGCGACGTCGGCGGAAGCCAACCGGTCGATGTCCTCGAAGCAGCGGGTCAGGCCGGCGGTGAACCACCGGAGCGCGGCTTCGCGGTCGCCGCGAACCTCGCACACCTCCCCGGCGCAACAGAAGGTGGCCGGCTCGGTCGGCTGGGACCGCCACAGCTCGTCGAGCACGGTCCTGCCCTGCTCCGGCCGCCCAGTGTCGAACAGAAAGCCGCTGTAGTAGGAGCGGGCATCACCAACCACCGGACCGCCGTCGGCGATCGCCGTGCGGAACAGCTCCTCGGCCCGCTGGTGATCACCGGCGCGCGTCCACTGCGCAGCCGCCTCGGTGAGGGCCTGGGCGCGCTCGGCGGGCTCCTCCCGTGCCCACTCCTCGAACTCTCCAAGGCGGACTCGACGTGAGGGTCGTGACTGCGGACCGGAGCAACCATGGGGTGAGGGTAGTTCGTCCAGGGCCCGATCCAGGGCAGGACATGCCACGAGCCGCGCGTCAGCTATGGGTGATCTCGTCCCAGCCCTCGACCTCGTCGGGACGTCGGGGTGGGGGGCCGCCATAGTGCGCCGACGGCCGCACGAGCCGCCCGGTGCGTTTCTGCTCCATGATGTGCGCACACCAGCCCCCGGTGCGCCCGCAGGTGAACATCGCCGGCATCATGTGCGGCGGCACCCCGGCGAAGTCGAGGATCACAGCGGCCCAGAACTCGACGTTCGTCTCGATCGGGTGGTCCGGCCGGCGCTGCCGCAGCTCGGCCAGCGCGGCCCGCTCCAGCGCCGCCGCCACCTCGTAGCGGGCGGCGCCCAGCTCCCGGCAGATGCGCCGCAACGCCCGGGCCCGGGGATCCTCGACTCGGTACACGCGGTGGCCAAAACCCATGATCCGGGCATGCCGGTCGAGGATCCCGCGCACCACCGTGGCGGCGTCGCCAGTGCGCTCCACCTCTTCGATCATCGGCAGCACCCGGGCCGGCGCACCGCCGTGCAGCGGCCCGGACATCGCCCCGATCGCACCGGACAGGCACGCCGCCACGTCCGCCCCCGTCGATGCGATCACTCGGGCGGTGAACGTCGAGGCGTTCATGCCGTGCTCCGCGGCCGACACCCAGTAGGCGTCGACCGCCTTGACGTGCGCCGGGTCGGGCTCGCCACGCCAGCGGGTCATGAACCGCTCGGTGATGGTCGAGCACTCGTCGACACGGGACTGCGGAACCATCGGCACCCCGATGCCGCGGGCGGACTGCGCCACGTAGGACAGGGCCATCACCGCGGCCCGGGCAAGCTGGCCGCGGGCGGTGGCGTCGTCGATGTCCAGCAACGGCTGGTAGCCCCAGACCGGCGACAGCATCGCCAGCGCCGCCTGGGTGTCGACCCGGACATCGCCGGTGTGCACCGGCAGCGGGAACGGCTCGGCGGGCGGCAGGCCCGGCCCGAACCGGCCGTCGACGAGCAGCGCCCAGACGTTGCCGAAGGTGACGTGTCCGGCGAGGTCCTCGACGTCCACCCCGCGGTAGCGCAGCGACCCACCGTCCTTGTCGGGCTCGGCGATCTCGGTCTGGAACGCGACGACGCCCTCCAGGCCCGGTACGAACCCCGATGGGGGCACGGACCGCTGGGGGACGGTGATGCTCACCCTCGGGCCCTCCTCGTCGTTGTGTTCGCCAGCCGGCCGCCTACCGGGGCGGCGGCCGCGAGGGTGTCCTGGCATTGCCGCGGTGCGGCGCCATACAGTCGATCGTCGCAGGGTCGATCATCACACAGCCGACGGCCACGGGGTCGATCGCCACGGGGGTCGATCGCCACAGTGCCCCTCGTCAGGCCCGCTCGCAACGGCCGGTTCGGGTGGGAATCTGTCGCCAGGCGTGCGCAGTGCATCGCCGGGCGCCTACCGTCCCCCCGGAGGTGGTCGGCCGTGGATCTCCGGCAGTGGCGCGTGTTCTACCCTGGCGAGGCGCTGGTGGCGGCCGACCTCGCGGCGACCTGGCACGAGCAGTTGCTGCGTTGGCTGCACGACGCCCTGGCCGCCGGGCTGGCTGAGCCGAACTCCATGGTCCTGGCGACCTGCGACGGCTCGGGCCGACCCGCCTCGCGCGCCGTGCTGTGCAAGGAGATCGACGAGCGGGGTGTCGTCTTTTACACCAACTACACCTCGGCCAAGAGTCACGACCTCGGCGCCACCCGGTACGCCTCGGCGACGTTCCCCTGGATCGCGCTGCACCGCCAGGTCCACGTGCGCGGCCCGGCCGAGCGGGTCGACCCGGACGAGACGGCCGCCTACTGGGTCACCCGCCCCCGGGGCGCCCAGCTCGGGGCGTGGGCCTCGGCGCAGTCCAGCGTGTTACCGGACCGGCAGGCGCTGGAAGATGCGGTCGCCACCGTGGCGGCCCAGTTCGCCGATACCGCCGAGGTGCCGCCGCCACCGCACTGGGGCGGCTGGCGGATCCGTCCGGAGTCGGTGGAGTTCTGGCAGGGTCGGGCGAACCGGCTGCACGACCGGCTGCTGTTTCGGACCACCGGGGCTGCCGGCGGCGCCGGCCCGTGGACTGTGGAGCGGCTCGCTCCCTGAGCCGGATCCGCAGCGGCCGCCGCCACCGCGGCCGCGGCGCGTCAGTCCAGCCCGGCGGCGAGGGTGTCCCAGAACGAGAGCTCGTAGGCCTGCATGAGGCGGCCGGCCCGCAGCGCGGCGTCCGGGTCCTCCCCGAGGTCGAGCCCGGTCTGGATCACGGCGAGCGCCTGCTCCTGGAAGCCGGGTGGCGGTTGGGCGAAGAAGGTGAAAAACGAGACGTCGTCCTCCGCCATCCCGTATTTCGCTCGCAGCGCGTGCGCCGTCGCAGCACAGTAGGAGCCCCAGTAGCCGAGGTTGGCGAGCATCGCCAGGGTCAGCTCGCTGCGGGTGGCATTCAACGCGCACCAGGCGACGTAGTGGCAGTAGGCCTGCGCGAGCGGCCGGGGTTGGTAGGCCCGCGCGGTCGGGTCGGCACCGAGCGCCACGGCGAGCCGCCCGAGCAGGTCGAGCGCCAGGCTCTCCCCGCCCGCCAGGCCGCGGTACAGGTCTCCAACCGGTGGATCCGGGAACCGCGCCGCCACCACGGTAAAGCTGCGCCGGTCACTGGCGACGATCTGCCGCTCCTCGGCGACGAGCCAGGCCAGCCGCTCGCGCGGGACCCTACCCGCGGCGAGCAGGTCGACGAAACGGTTGGGTTGCGCGGTCGGGGCGAGCTCCTCAGCGAGCTGTCGTACCAGCCCGTCCGCGTCGACTCCGCTCATCCCACCTCCAGCGCGCTGTGGACGCGGTCGGGGGACCTCCGCCGACCGCTGGACTGCGACCTGGTCGCACGACCAGGGTCTACACCATGCGTGCCGGGATCGGGGGTGGCGGCCTCGTGGTGGTGGCGGGGGAGGCGCTGGTCGACCTGGTGCCGGCACCCGCGGCGCACGGCGCGGCGGCACCGCTGCTGCCCCGCCTCGGCGGCGGCCCGTTCACCACGGCCGTGGCTCTGGGTCGGCTCGGGGTGCCGACGGCGTTCTGCTCGCGGATCTCCACCGACCCCTTCGGCGCGGCGCTGCTGGCCCGGCTGCACCACTGGGGTGTGGACACCTCCGGCGTCCAACGCGGCGACGAGCCCACCCCGCTGGCGGCCGTCACGGTGGCCGCCGACGGCTCGGCCCGCTACGTCTTCCACGTCACCGGGACCGCCGACCGCCGCTTCGCCGACCCTGGGCCACTGCCAGCCGGCACCGCCGCCGTCGCGTTCGGCAGCTTGTCGCTGCTGCTCGAGCCAGGCGCGAGCGGCTACGAGGCGGTGCTGCACCGGGAGGCCGCCGCCGGCCGGCTGGTGAGCCTGGACCCCAACATCCGCCCGGAGCTGGTCACGGACCCAGACGCCTACCGGGCCCGCTTCGCCGGGTGGTTGCCGCACGTCGGGCTGCTCAAGCTCTCCGAGGAGGACGCCGCGTGGCTCGGCACCGGACCAGGGCAGTGGCTGGCGGCCGGTCCGACGGCGGCCGGTCCGATGGCGGTCGTCACGACCAGGGGCGCGGACGGCATCGGGGTGCGCGCCGCGTCCGGTGTCGTCGTCGACGTGCCCGCCGCAGCAGGTCCGCTGGTCGACACCATCGGCGCCGGAGACACCGTGCACGCCGCCGTGCTGGCCTGGCTGCACCGCCGGGGGGCACTGCGCCGCACCGCGCTCGCGGAACTGGGCACGTCCGCCTGGCGTGAAGCGCTGGACTTCGCCACCCACGCCGCCGCGCTGACCTGCAGCCGGCCCGGGGCCGAGCCGCCCACCGCTGCGGAGATCGAGACGCAGATCACCACGGACGGCCCTGGGCTGCGCGCCGGAGCGTCGCGGGACTAGCGTTCGGGTGAGCTACGACAACCCCGACGGGGCGGCGTCGCGGCGCGAGGATCCCGGGTGCTGCGGCAGCCACTCCCGCCCCGTCCGAGCGTGACGGAAGGCCTGACATGCCTGAGGACAGGGCCGTCACCCTGCGTTACACCGACGGCGACTACGAGATGCCGATCGCCCCCGCCACCGTGGGCGCCTCCGGCATCAAACTGGACAAGCTGCTCGCCACGACTGGTCTGGTCGCCCTCGACCCAGGGTTCGTCAACACCGCGGTCTGCGCCTCGGAGATCACCTATATCGACGGCGAGGCCGGCGTGCTGCGCTACCGCGGCTACCCGATCGAGGAGCTGGCGGAGCGCTCCTCGTTCATCGAAGTCAGCTACCTGCTCATCCACGGTGAGCTGCCGACCCGCGAGCAGCTCGACGAGTTCACCGACCAGATCCGCCGCCATACCCTGCTGCACGAGGATCTCAAGCGTTTCTTCGACGGCTTTCCGCGAGACGCGCACCCCATGCCGGTGCTCTCCAGCGCCGTCTCCGCGCTGTCGACCTTCTACCAGGACAGCCTCAACCCCTTCGACGAGCCGAACGTCGAGCTGTCCACGATCCGACTGCTGGCGAAGGTGCCCACGATCGCCGCCTACGCCTACAAGAAGTCGGTCGGCCAGCCGTTCCTCTACCCGGACAACAAGCTCGGGCTGGTCGAGAACTTCCTCACGATGACCTTCGGCCTGCCGACCGAGCCCTACCGGGTCGACCCCGAACTGTGCCGGGCGCTGGACCTGCTCCTCCTGCTGCACGCCGACCACGAGCAGAACTGCTCGACCTCGACGGTGCGGCTCGTCGGCTCCGCGCAGGCCAACCTGTTCGCCTCGATCTCCGCCGGCATCAACGCGCTGTTCGGTCCGCTGCACGGCGGGGCCAACGCGGAGGTGCTGGGCATGCTCGAGCGAATCCGGGACGAGGGCGGCGACGTCGACGGGTTCGTCAGGCGGATCAAGGACCGCGAGCCGGGCGTGCGGCTCATGGGCTTCGGGCACCGGGTCTACAAGAACTATGATCCACGGGCGGCCATCGTGCGCACCACGGCCGACGAGGTGCTCACCAAGCTGGGTTCCGGCGACGAGCTGCTCGACATCGCCAAGCGGTTGGAGGAGATCGCACTGGCGGACGACTACTTCGTGGAACGCAAGCTCTACCCCAACGTCGACTTCTACACCGGCCTGATCTACAAGGCGATGGGGTTCCCCACGAAGATGTTCACCGTGCTGTTCGCGATCGGCCGGCTGCCCGGCTGGATCGCGCACTGGCGGGAGATGATCGACGATCCGGCGACCCGCATCGGCCGGCCGCGTCAGGTCTACACCGGCCCGGAGTACCGCAGCTTCGTCCCCATCGACGAGCGGTGACGCCCTGATCGAGGAGGTCCCACCGGCACGGGTCGGCCAGGCCCCACCGGCAGGGGCGGGTCCCGCCCGCTGATGCTCACCTGCGTATCACCCGCCGGGTGGCGAGCACGACCCGGGTGCGGGCCGCTCGCATGCGGCGCAGCCGGCGGCGAGCGGTCAGCCACTGCCGGGCGGCCAGCAAGGACTGCCGCGACGGGTGAAACCAACCCAGGTCGATGCGAGTATCTGTCATGGGTCGCACCTCCAGTGTGCGATCAAGGCCCCGGCCGGTGTGGACGCACCGTGTCCGGGGCCGCCTTACCGTGGAACTGTGCCGTCACAGGATAGTATGGTGATTACGGTAATCGTGGTGAATGTTGCGATGAGCTGTCAACGGAGCGTTCGCGGCACGATCATCGCTGGGTGAGCGAGCGACGTCGGCTGGTGAGCACCGGGCAGGCCGCCCGGGCGCTGGGCGTCGACGCGTCGACGCTGGCCAGGTGGGCACGCTCGGGCCTGGTCACGCCAGCGCTCACGACGGCTGGCGGGCACCTGCGGTGGGACCTCGACGAGCTGCACCGCCAGTTGCGCGAGCGTGCCGAGGGCGACGAAGACTGACCGCCGCCTGCGGGGCCTGGTGTCGCCCGATCGGGGACTGTCCAGTCAGTGGAGGGGCGACCGCAACGTTCCCGGTGCGTCAGAGCGGTCGCGGCGGCCCGGATACGGTTGACGCGGCGATCCCGTCGTCCGTGGCGGGCACCCCGCAGCGCCGCAGCGCCGCCTCGTGGTCGACGTCGAGGCAGCGCATCGGCATGCCGGCCACCAGCAGCGGCATCCGGACCGGGTCCAGGGCCAGGTAGGTGAACGGTCTGTCGACCGGGACGCCGTCTTCGGTCACGACCCGCCCGGACTCCAGCCGCGCCAGCCGGTATCGCTCGCCACGCCCCTCACAGCGGTCGAGCACCGCGACCTGCGCTGGCGTGGCCAGCCAGACGGCGTGGGTCTCTCGCGCCCCGGGCGCGGCGAGCAGGGTGGCGGGCCGGGCGCCGTCCCGGGTCCGCAGGCCAGCCGCCCACACCGCGGCGAGATCGTGCGTGACCGCCCGCAGCACGACCAGTAGACCGGTCAGCCCGAGGGCGGCCCGCATCCAGGCGATTTTGGAAGGGCAGCGGTTGGATCCGTAGGTCAGCACCGGCACCCGGCCGGCCAGGGGGTCCCCGCCGCGCCGCACCAGCCAGCGGTCGAGGTCCACCCCGTCCACCGTCCAGCCGGAGGCCGCCGGCCGCACCCAGGCGCCGCTGTCCTCACCCTGAACGAAGGAGTACGGCGGCGCGCAGCCGGGGTAGGGGTCCGCAGGGTAGTCGCCCGCGGCGAAAGCGCGCATGCCAGCCTACGGTAACCCCGTGGCCGTGCGCACCGTCGCCTGGGCCGACGGCCGGCTCGACGTCGTCGACCAGACGGCGCTCCCCGAGCTGCGGCGCACCACGTTGTCCACGGTAGACGAGGTAGTGGACGCGGTGCGGCAGATGGTCGTGCGTGGCGCGCCCGCGCTCGGCGTGGTGGGCGGCTACGCCGTCGCGCTGGCGGCGCAGGCGGCGGCCGACCGCCCGGAGGGCTGCCGCCTGGCCACCGTGCGCGCCGACGCTGAGCGGGTCGCGGCGGCGCGTCCCACGGCGGTGAACCTGCGCCGAGGGGTGGACCGGGTGCTGGTGGCGGCCTCGGCCGGCCCGGCTGCCGCGCTCGCCGCCGCCCACGCGCTCGCCGAGGAGAACGTGGCGGCCTGCCGCGAGCTGTCGGTGCGCGGCGCGCGGCTGCTGCGCGAGCTGTGCGGGCCGGCGCCGCTGCGGCTGCACACCCACTGCAACGCCGGCGCGCTGGCCTGCGTGGAGTGGGGTAGCGCACTCGGGGTGGTGCGCGAGCTGCACGCGGCGGGCGGCGTCGCGATGGTCGTCGTCGACGAGACCCGACCGCTGCTGCAGGGTGCCCGGATCACCGCGACCGAGCTGGCCGGGCTCGGCGTCGACCACCGGGTCGTGGTGGACGGCGCCGGTGCCGGGCTCATCGCCCGCGGGTTCGTGGACGCCGTCGTGGTCGGCGCCGACCGG
>JAVKSM010000022.1:7091-31407 GCA_039583705.1 Pseudonocardiaceae bacterium | reverse complement strand
CCGCAACGCCTCGAACTGAGTCCAGCTTCCTGTGATGGCCCGCGCCGCCACCAGCGCCTGGTTTGCTGCATCCGCGGCATTCTCCCGCATCCCGGCCGCCGCCAGCGCCAGCGCCAGCTCCCGCAGCACTGCGGCCCGGAGCTCGTCGCCCGGAATCGCCCTGGCCGCGGCCAGCGCCTTGCAGAGGGCAGCCACGTCGGTGGGCGCCACGAGCAGCGCGGCGCCGCCCGCCGCCTCCTCGGTCGCCGTGCCCCGCGAGGTGACGACGGGTATCCCGTGCGCCATCGCCTCCAGCACCGGCAGGCCGAACCCCTCCACCAGCGAGGGATAGCAGAAAACCCGCGCCCCGGCGTAGACGGCGTGCAGGTCGGCCGGAGCCAGGAACCCCAGCCTGCGCACCCGCTCCGCGGCCGGCCCCGCGACGCTCGTGTCGACCGAGCCCCACCCCACCGGCCCGACCAGGACGAGGTCGACGTCCAGCCCGTTCTCGACCAGGCGCCGGAAGGCCGCCACCAGCACCGGGACGTTTTTGCGCGGCTCCAGCGTGCCGCACCACAGGATGTAGTCGCGGCGCAGCCCGTGGGCGTCGCGGAGCCGGCGCACCTCCGCGGCGCTGACCGGCGGCACCCGGACGCCGTGCGGGACGACTCGCAGCCGCTGCCGCGGGACGCCGGCCGCCGCGCATTGGCTCGCGGTGGCGCCGGACGGGCACACCACCAGGTCGGCCTCGGCCCGCACCAGGTCGAGCCCGCGCTCGAAGAACCGGCGACCGTGCCGCGTGAAGTGCCCGGGGCTCGCGCGGAAGGCCAGGTCGTGGACGGTGACCACGAGCGCCGCGTCGCCCGGGGGAGGTATCGCCATCGTGGTGGCGTGCACGACGTCCACCGGCCCCGCCACCTGCTGCACCGCCGGGCGTCGAAGCCGCTGCCACGCCTCGTACAGCGCGGTGCGGGGCAGCGGGAGGTACGCCACGGGTGGCGGGACCGCCCACGGCGCCTCGGCCGGGGCCGGGTGCCGGGCCGCCACCGGCGTGACGTCCACGTCGGCCCGCTCCCGCAGGGCCTGCAGGGTCTCCAGGATCGAACGCGCGGTGCCGCCCGGCACCTGGTGCCACGCCTGCTCCACCACCAGTGCGACCTTCATTGGTCAAACCCTACGAACCGCTGCGACGCGAGGTCCGGCAGGATGCGGCCGGTGGGACTCCGGCTGCTGCTCGACGCCACGGCGGTTCCGGCCGATCGGGGCGGCGTGGGTCGGTACGTGGACAACCTGACCGCCGCGCTGACCGCGGAGGGCGCGCGCGTCGTCGTCGCCTGCCAGCGGCGGGATGTGGCGGCTTTCACCGCGCTCGGCGCCGAGGTGCGGGGGCTCCGGTCGGCGGCCGAACGGCGAGCGGTGCGGCTGGCGTGGGAGCAGTCGGGCCTACCCCTGCTGGCCCGGTCGGTCCGCGCCGATGTCGTGCACTGCCCGCACTACACCATGCCCCTCGTCGCGGGACGGCCGGTGGTCGTGACCCTGCACGACGCCACGTTCTTCTCCGACCCGGGCAACCACCTCACCTACAAGGCGTCGTTCTTCCGGCTCGCGACGGCGCACGCGGTGCGGCAGGCCGCGGTGTGCATCGTCCCGTCCGAGGCGACGCGCAGCGAGGTGATGCGGTGGGTCGGGCCGGGTCGGTCCCGGCTGGAGGTCATCCCGCACGGGGTGGACGAGTCCGTCTTCCACCAGCCGACGGCAGCCGAGCGGGCAGCGGCGGCCCACCGGCTCGGAGTGCGGGAGGGACACTACCTGGCGTTCCTCGGCACCATGGAGCCGCGCAAGAACGTCCCCGCCCTGATCCGGGGATGGGTCCAGGCCTGCCGGGGACTTGCCGAGCCACCGCCGCTCGTGCTGGCCGGCGCCCCCGGCTGGGACCACGAGATGGACACCGCCGAGACGCTGGTGCCGTCGCACCTGAAGCTGGTCCGCGCCGGTTACCTGCCCGTGCAGCAGCTCCGCGGGCTGCTCGGCGGAGCGGCGCTGGTCGTCTACCCGAGCCTGGGGGAAGGTTTCGGCCTCCCGGTCCTGGAGGCGATGGCCTGCGGCGCCGCCGTCCTGACCACGCGGCGGTTGGCGCTGCCCGAGGTCGGCGGTGACGCGGTGGCCTATTGCGGCACCGGCGCCGGTGACATCGCCATGGCGGTCCGGGAGCTGATGTCGAACGCCGGACGCCGGGCCGCCCTGGCGGCCGCGGCCCGGAAACGGGCCCGACGCTTCACCTGGCAGGCCTGCGCCCGGGCCCACCTCGCGACCTACGAACGGGCCGTGGAGCACCCCGGCGCCGGGTGAGGCCCGGGTAGGGCCCGGGTGCTCGACCCGGCGCGGACCGGGCGGACTGGTGCGGCCCTGGTCAGCGGCGGATGCCGAGCTGGGCGAGGTTGTCCCGCGCCGGGTGGCTCCGACCGGCCGGGCCCGCCGCGAACACCTGGAGCAGGTTCGTCGTGATCCGGGTGACCGCGGCCTGCACCCCGGGCGCGAGCGGGTGGCCGCAGAAGTCGTCCAGCACGCAGACCCAGGTGCTGGTGCCCACGTCGAACCCGCCCGCTGCGCTGGGCACCGTGTAATAGGCCATGTCCGAGTACGACGGCTTGCCGCCGCAGTTCAGCGGTGAGTGGGTCAGCACCTCGATCGGACGCGGCGTCGGCACGCCGAGGTCGACCCGGTCGTACTCGGAGCCGATGATCCCCGGGAGCCGGTCGCCCGCCCGCAGCCCGGTGCCGGCGAACAGCCAGGAACCGGGGTCGGCCACGACCATGTCGGTGTGGACCGGGTTGCACTGGTAGAACGCCCCGGTGAGCACCGACTCCGGCCGCGGGTCCGGTCCCTGTCGCCACTGGAACGTGGCCTCCGCCGGGTCCGACGCGAGCACCGGGTCGAGCTGGCCCTCCTTGTAGTCGGTCTCCAGCCGCAGCGCTCCGACCGGCGTCGCCGAGAGCCGGATGTGCCGGTAGATCGCGTTCGCGCCGAGGAAGGCGATGTTGGTGCCGGCGTCGCGGGCCGCCTGCAGGTGGTCCCGCATCGCCTGCGACCAGTACTCGTCGTGGCCGAGCGAGAAGACCGCGCGGGCACCGTCGAGCAGGTGCGGGTCACGGTGCAGGTCGATGTCGGTGACGTAGGCGACCGGCAGGCCGAGGCGTTCGACCAGGCTCACCATGGGCCGCTCGTTTCCCCAGAAGTCCGACGCGCCGTCGGCCGCGTCGTACGGCCTGTCGAAGGAGACCGCGTAGGCCCGGGTCGCGTAGGCCCCGTTCGGCCCCTTGTAGAGGCTGTAGCCGCCGAAGGTGTTGTACGCCTGCCAGGTCGTGACGCCGTTGACCAGGACCACGGCCCCCCGGGTGCTCGGCGCCCGCACCGTCAGCGGCACGTACCACGGCCGCCCGACCCTGTCCTGCAGCCGGAACAGGTAGTCGCCCGGCACCCATCCGGCGGTCGGGACGGTGAGCGACGGGTGCCAGTTCGCCGCCGACACGGTGCGCGTCGCCGCGTCGAAGGTCGGTGCCGGCTGGACCGTGTCGGTCACCGACGGTGAGGTCCACACCCGGCGCGCCCGCTTTCCGCCGTACCACCCCATGCGGTAGGCCGTGACGGTCACCGGCGCGTCCGCCGCCCGCACGAACAGACGGACCGCATCACCTGGGACGATGCTGTCGTGGTCCGCCCAGGCCGCCAGCCGGCTCATCTCGGCCCCCTGGTTGGCCGACCAACCCGCGTCGCCGGGCTGGTCGTTCTCGGCCTTGGTCGCCTCGGAGCTGGGCCAGCCCGACGACCCGACCGCGCCGGTGGCCGCCCCCGCTCCCGTGGCTGCGGCGCTGGAGCCGGCCGACGCCGGCGTGCACCCACCCACACCCAGCGCCAGCGCGGCCGCGACGGTCGCGGCCAGCACGAGAACCGACAAGGGCGGACATCTGCGGCACGCCACGAGCGAACCCTCCCGACGAGGTCGGCCACTCCTCACCGCTGGCCCACCTCGTCGGCGATCCCGGGGCTGGCCCCGCGGTGTGCGCGGGCCACCGTAACGCCGGCCACCGCAACGCCCCAGCCTCGGGTCCCCTCACGTGAGGCCGCAGCCGCGGCACACCAGCCCGCGCCACCGGCCGCCCGGCGCCGGGTGGGACTCCCGGGAATCTGTGGAATCTGTGAGGTTCCTGGGAGTCTGTGAAACCTGTGGGACTCCCAGGAGTCTGTAAGAAACGATGGACATACTCGGCTGTGTGAACGGTTCGGAACGCTCTCGGGTGGCGTGGCGTGAGCTGGGGCGTGATCAGGTTGGGAGGGTCACCCGCTGGACCGCGGCGGGGGCGGCTGTGGGTGCGGCGCTGGTGGGTGTTGTGTTGGCGCACGGTTCCGCCGCCGCTGCCGCGACCTCCCCCCCGGCACCGGCGCCGGTGCTGGGGCCGGCTGGCGAGTCTGGGCAACCCGCGCCGGGTCTCGGTTCGGGGGATCGGGCAGCGCTCTCCCCGGACTCTGATTCGGGTCAGGGCTCTTCCTCCGGCCCGGGTGGGGGGGATTACCAGCCCGTCTACCCGCAGCTGCAGCCACCGCCCGCCGCGCCCTTGTCCTCGCAGGGGGGTGGGCACACCCGCTCGGGTGGCTCGTGATGGGTGGGGTTGATGCGCCGGTGGCGGTGTGTTTCCCGGCGATCGGTACGACGGCGGAACTGCTGCTGGCGGCTGCGGGCACGGCGGAGGTCTGCCGGGCCGAGCGCATTCTGCGGGTTGAGCTCGCGGAGCTCGACCTCGCCTGCAGCCGTTTTCGGGGGGACTCGGAGATCCGTAGGGTGGAGCGTTGCGCTGGGACCGCGACCAGGGTCAGCCCGTTGCTCGCCGCGGTGATCGACGCCGCGCTGCGGGCGGCTGCCCTCACCGACGGCCTGGTCGATCCCACGGTTGGTCAGGCGATGCTCGCCTTGGGCTACGACCGCGATTTCGCGGTCCTTCCCGCGGCTGGTCCGGCGCTTGGGACCGTGGCGGCGGCGCTGGGCTGGTGGCGGATCGGTTGGAGTCCCGCTCGCCGCGAGGTGGTCCTTCCCCGCGGGGTGCGGCTGGACGTCGGGGCCACCGCCAAGGCCCTGGCCGCTGATCGCGCGGCCCGCCGGATCGCGTCCACGCTCGGCGTGGGGGTGTTGGTGAACCTCGGTGGTGACATCGCCGTCAGTGGTGTCGCCCCGGCTGGGGGATGGCGGATCGACATCGGTGATGACCACCGTCGGGCTGATCCGGACGGCGGCGCCGTGGTCACGATCCGCGCCGGCGCTCTGGCGACGTCCAGCACCACCTGCCGGCGGTGGTGGCGCGGGGGACGGCTCGTGCACCACATCGTCGACCCCCGCACCGGGGAGCCCGCGGCCGGCGGCTGGCGCACGGTCAGCGTGGTCGCCGGCTCCTGCCTGGACGCGAACACCGCCGCCACCGCTGCCGTGGTGCTCGGGGCGGACGCCCCGGGGTGGCTGCGGCAGCGGCGGCTGCCGGCCCGGCTGGTCGACGACGCGGGCCGGGTGTGCGCGGTCGCTGGCTGGCCGGTGCAGGAACCGGTCGGAGCTACCGCGCGGTGATCGTGTTCTGGTACGCCAGCCGGGCCGGCGGCCTGGTGTCCCTCGTGCTGCTCACCGGGACCGTGCTGCTCGGGATCACCGGGGTGGCGCGCTCGGCCAGGTCGCGATGGCCGCGGTTCGTGGTGGCCATGCTGCACCGCAACCTTGCGCTGCTGACGCTCGGCTTCCTCGTGCTGCACATCGCCACCGCCGTGCTCGACCCCTTCCCCGGGATCGGCTGGCTCGACACCGTGGTGCCGTTCGGGTCGCGCTACCACCCGTTCTGGCTCGGGCTCGGCGCGGTGGCCCTGGACCTGCTCATCGCCCTGGTCGTGACGAGCATGCTGCGTCCGCACATCAGTTACCGGATGTGGCGGGCGGTGCACTGGGCCGCCTACGCCTGCTGGCCGGTGGCTGTGACCCACGCGCTGGGCATCCCCGGCGGCGACGCCCACCTGAGCTGGGTGCTGGTCCTCACACTCGGCTGCATCGCGGCCGTCGTGGCCGCCCTCGGGTGGCGGCTGCTGGGCACGCCCTCCACGAACCGCCCGGTCGGCGACCCGCTCGCCGGCGCCCGAGCCACCGGCGCCCGAGCCACCGACGCCCGGGTCGCGGGCCACCGGGCGTGGCCGGGCTGGGGACAGCGGTGAGCGTGCACCCCGCGAACCCGAGAGTGACCCAGCCGGCCCCACCGACCGGGCCGCATCGACTGCTCGCCGGCTGGCACAGCACCGGGCGGCCAGCCGACCACTCCGAGCACCTGCGCCGCTACGGCGCCCTGCCGCTGGCGGCATGGTCCAGCCGGCACGGGAGAGCCCGTCTGATCGACGAGGTCGACGCCGCCGGCCTGCGGGGCCGCGGCGGAGCCGGCTTCCCCACCGGCCGCAAGCTCCGAGCCGTCGCCGAGGGCCGCCGCGTCCCGATCGTCCTCGCCAACGGCTGCGAGGGCGAACCCGCGAGCGGCAAGGACCGCGTCCTGCTGGACCTCGCCCCGCACCTCGTGTTGGACGGCGCGGTGCTCGCCGCCCACGCCGTCAACGCCAGCGAGGTCATCGTCTGCGTCCACGACGGTGACCACGCCGGCGAGCGGGTCGTCCAGGCCATCGCCGAGCGCGACGACCCGATCCGGATCCGCGCGGTGGCAGTGCCCGGCCGCTACGTCGCCAGCGAGGAGTCCGCGCTCGTCCGCTATCTCAACACCGGCGACGCCCGCCCCACCACCAAGCCGCCACGTCCCGCCGAGCGCGGCGTCGCCGGTCGGCGGACCCTGGTCGACAACGTCGAAACCCTGGCCCATCTCGCCCTGGTCGCCCGCTTCGGCGCCGACTGGTTCCGCTCGCTGGGCACCACGCAGACCCCCGGCACCCTGCTGGTCACCGTCGGCGGGGCCGTGCGGGTCAGCGGGGTCCACGAGATCCCCGCCGGGTCGCCCCTGGGGGCCGCTCTCACCCTGGCCGGTGCCCCAACCCGGAACATCCCAGCGGTGCTGGTCGGCGGCTACGGCGGCAACTGGCTGCCGGTGCCGGCCGCGTTGGGCGTCCCGCTGTCTCACGAGGGCCTGCGCGCGGCCGGTGCCGTGCTGGGTGTGCCGGTGCTGCTCGCCTTGCCGGCCGGGGCCTGCGGGTTGGCGCAGACGGCCCACCTCGTGCGCTATCTCGCCGGTGAGTCAGCAGGTCAATGCGGTCCGTGCCGGTTCGGGCTGCCGGCGCTCGCCGCCGACCTCGAGGCGCTGGTGTCCAACCGGGCGAGCGCCGCGGTCCTCGACCAGCTCAAGCGGCGGCTGGCGGTGATTGCGGGGCGGGGGGCCTGCGCGCACCCCGACGGAGCGGTGCGCCTGGCGGCCAGCGCGTTGCGCGTCTTCCGCGGCGACCTCGCCGACCACCTCGTCGGCCGGCCCTGTAGGGCCGCCAGACAGCCACCACTGTTCCCCATCCCCACCAGGCCCCACCATGACCACTGAGCACAACCGTCACGACCTCCCCGACCAGCCGGCGCTCCGGGTCGACCCGATCATGTGCGAGGGCCACGGGCTGTGCGCCGAGCTCCTTCCCGAAATGATCTCGCTGGACGAGTGGGGCTACCCGCTGCTCGACCCCCGGCCGGTGCCACCCGCGCTCGCCGCGGAAGCTCGGCTGGCGGTCGCCTATTGCCCCACCCTCGCCCTACGGCTGGCCGCCCGGCGATGACCCACCCGAGCCCGAGCACGTCGCGGGTCAGGGCGCCCCCGGGCCAACGCCGCCAACGTGCCGTGCACCTGCCCGTAGGAGCTGACCTCCGTGATCCGACGGAACTCCGCCATACCGGTGTCCCAACTGAACGCCAGCGAACCGGGCCAGGTCGACCGGTCCAGGTCGATCACCGATCCCGCTACCGGAGCCCGGACCGATCACGGTCGGCCGCTGACTCCGCCGGGGGCTCGGCAGGGGGCTCCTCGACCGCTACCACCGGATGCCGGCTTCCCGCCCAGCAGGCCCCGACGTCCTGCCAGGCTATCGGCGTCACGTCTTCGCCGTGTCCAGCCAACAGCCCCTCGATCTGCCAGCCGTCTATGTCCCGCTCGTAGTAATAGAATGCCGGGTGCCGCCCCACCATGGCCACCGCCGTCACCTCCGGCCCCGGTTCGGGATCGTTTTCCGGATACCAGAACGGTTTCCCGTCCGGCACCTCACCGGACACGTCAACCGGCAGACCACACCGGCACAGAGCAATCATCACCGGTACCTCCTCCCCGCCTCCCCGGGCACATGCCACGACCCAAGGGTGTGGACGGGACGTGAGGCAACCGTGCTCCACCTCACCGAACGCCCGTGAGCCTCGGCTACGATCTGCCCTCACATCCGACAGACGGAGGAACAACGGTGCGCCAGACACCTCCCGAGCTCGCGGCCCTGCAGCACGCCCTCGGCCGCCAGTTGGCCGCGGCCCGGCGAGCCGCCGGGGTCTGCCAACAACAGGTTGCCCACAAAGCGGGTTACAGCCGTTCGTCGGTGGCCCACGCCGAAGCCGGCCGCCAGCTCCTCACGCGCGCTTTCTGGAAAGCGGCCGACGAGTTGGTGGAGGCCGACGGTGCGCTCCTGGACGGATATGAGCGGGTACACGCCGCTATTCAGGACCATGAGCGGCGGAGCCTGGCGGCGGCGCGGGCCGCGGCCGAGGAGTATGCTGCGGCTCAGGCCGCGCGGAGCACGGACCCAAGCACGGACCTGTTACAGGTGGAGTCTGCCGAGTGGAGAGATCAGTTATACGAGCGGCTCGCGAGGTTTCTCGATGGGTGGGCAGACACCGTGAAGCGTCGTGACCTGCTCCAGTTGCTCGGCTGGGCGGCTACGGCCGTTGCGGCTTCTCCTGTTCTCCGTGGCCTGGACACCGATGAACAGGCTCGTCTGGCGCAGGCCGTCGCCTCACCGAGCCGGGTGGATGCGCAGGTCGTCGAGGACATCGAAGCCATGCTCCGGAACTGCAAACGGCAGGATGATGCCCTCGGACCGCAGGCGGTGCTGCGCACCGTCCTTGCGCAACGCCAGTTGGTGAGTGATCTGTTGGCGGGCTGTCCGGCTCCGCTCCGTCCCCGGCTGTTGTCGGTCTACAGCAGCATGTCCAGCTCCGTGGGGTTCTACTGCTTCAATCTCGATGACGTCGTCAGCGCCCTGTACTACTGCGATCAGGCGCGGGCGGCCGCTCAGGAGGCGCGCGACACCAGGCTGGCCGTCTATGCGTTGTGCAACGCAAGTTACTTCGCGTCCTGGCACGGGAGGGCGCACGCCGGCATCGACTACGCCGCGGCGGCGCAGAGCCTCGCGGCCGGGACCGATGACGCGCTGCTCCGGGTGTGCGTCGCCCAGCGGGCCGCGATGGCGTACGCGGTCGACGGGCAGGACAACGAATGTATGAAAGCGCTGGAACGGGCGCAGGCCGGGTTCGAGTCCGCGCCGGCTGCGCCGACTCCGGAATCTCCGGTCTACTGGTTCAACGAGGCGTTGATGGCCAGCAAGGAGAGCGAGTGCTTGCTGCGGCTGGGCAAGCCCCGGCAGGCCGCTGCCAGGGCCAGCGACGGGATACGGCTGTTCGAAGATTCCTTTACGGGCGACCTGGCGTTCTGCCTGCTCCGCCTGGGCACCGCGCACCTGCGATCCGGCGAGGTCGACGAGGCTGCCCGCGTTGTCGGTGACGCCGCGCTGCTCGCGACCCGGGCTCCCTCGTCCCGGCTGCTGACGGACGTGCGGGCGACCCGCGCCCACATGCGGCCGTGGCAGGGCGTGCCGGCGCTCGACGCGCTGGACGAGCGGTTGGCGGCGTACGGGCTGAAGGCGGGAGCTGGTGCGTGAGGGTGGCGACCTCCGCCACGCCTGGCGCCGAGCAGGCAGGGTGCGGGTTTTGTGCGATCATTCGTGGCGATGAGGAAGTCGAGCTGATCGACGAGAACGACCGCTTGATCTCGTTTCTCGACCACCGCCCGTTGTTTCACGGCCACACGCTGCTCGTGCCGAAGTTCCACGTTCAACTGTTGAGCGACCTGCCGGTCGACAGAGTGCACGAGTTCTTCCTCGAAGCACAGCGGCTGGAACGAGCCGTCGAAAAAGGACTGGACGCCGACGGCTCGATGATCCTGATCAACAACGTGGTGAGCCAATCCGTCCCCCACCTGCACCTGCACGTCATACCGCGGCGCAAGAAGGACGGCCTCCGGTTCTGGCTGGGGCCCCGCCATCCCTACGACTCGGCACATCCGGCCGCGCTGTACGCGGACAAGATTCGATCGGCACTCCGGCCGGCAGTCCGCGGCCTGCCCGGGTCGTGCCCTGATCTCCGTCAGCCGTATGAGGGGCGCCACGGCACCGCTCGGTAATCTTGCTTCCTGGAGACACCCGTCTCCAGGAAGCCACAGACCGAGCCACAGACCAGCCTGGGAGCAGCATGGCGGAGGCCACGATCAGTAATCACGCCGGCTTCATCTGGTCGGTGGCCGACCTGCTGCGCGGGGACTACAAGCAGTCGGAGTACGGCAAGGTCATCCTGCCACTCACCGTGCTGCGCCGGCTGGACTGCGTGCTCGGGTCGACCAAGCCCGACGTGCTGGCGCGCGCCAGCCGGTTGCGTGGCCGGGTCGACAACGTCGACCCCGTGCTGCGGACCGTCGCCGGACAGCGTTTCTACAACGTCTCGCCGCTCGACTTCCGCCGCCTGCTCGACGATCCCGGCCAGGTCGCCGGGAACCTGCGTGCCTACATCGGCGGGTTCAGTCCCGGGGCGCGCGAGGTGATCGACAAGTTCGACTTCGACGTCCAGCTCACCCGGCTGGCCCGGGCGAACCTGCTCTACCTGGTCCTGGCCCGGTTCGCCGAGCTGGACCTGCGCCCCGAGGTCGTGTCGAACCTGGAGATGGGCTACCTGTACGAGGAGCTGATCCGGCGTTTCTCCGAGCTGTCGAACGAAACGGCCGGGGAGCACTTCACACCCCGCGAAGTGATCCGGCTCATGGTCAACCTGCTGTTCGCCCCCGACGACGAGGCGCTGACCGGACCCGGGGTGGTGCGCACCCTGTTCGACCCGGCCTGTGGCACCGGCGGCATGCTCTCGGTCGCCGAGGACCACCTGCGGGCCCTCAACCCGGCGGCCCGGCTGGAGGTCTTCGGTCAGGAGCTCAACGACGAGACCTACGCGATCTGCCGCTCGGACATGATGCTCAAGGGCCAGGACGCCTCCCATATCGTGGCCGGCAACTCCTTCACCGAGGATGGGCACGCCGGGCGCAGCTTCGACTACCTGCTCGCCAATCCTCCCTTCGGCGTGGAGTGGAAGAAGGTCGACGCCGCGGTGCGCGACGAGCACGAGACCCGCGGCTTCGCCGGCCGTTTCGGCGCCGGCCTGCCCCGGATCAACGACGGCAGCTTCCTGTTCCTCCAGCACATGATCTCCAAGATGAGGCCCGCCCGGGACGGCGGCAGCCGGCTGGCGATCGTGTTCAACGGCTCGCCGCTGTTCAGCGGGGCGGCCGGCTCCGGGGAGTCGGAGATCCGGCGGTGGATCACCGAGCACGACTGGCTGGAAGCGGTCGTCGCGCTGCCGGACCAGCTCTTCTACAACACCGGCATCTCCACCTACTTCTGGGTGCTGACCAACCGCAAGGCGCCGCAGCGGCGGGGCAGGGTGCAGCTCGTCGACGCCCGCGACCACTGGGTGAAGATGCGCAAGTCCCTGGGGGACAAGCGCAAGGAGATGAGCGGGGAGCAGATCGCCGAGATCACCCGGCTGTACGCGGACTTCACCGAGGGCGAGCGGGTGAAGATCCTGCCCAACGAGTCGTTCGGTTACCAGCGCATCACCGTGGAGCGGCCGCTGCGGCTGCGCTGGGAGGTGACCGCCGACACGCTGACGCGCCTGTCCCGGACCAGGCAGTGGGCCAAGCTCACCCCCGGCGAGCGGGCCGACATCGAAGCGCGCCTGGCCGGCCTCCTCGGCGTCACCACTATGGAACGGCCGACCATGGCCACCAAGCTCGGCCGGCTGCCCAAAGCGGTCGAGAAGCAGGTCTGGGACACCCTCGCCGTCGCCGACCCCGGCGCGCCGATCGTCACCAACCACAAGGGCGAGCCCGAGCCCGACCCGGACCTGCGCGACAACGAGAACGTCCCCCTCCCGAGCGTCGCGGTCCGCTGGCAGGCCGACCCCGCCGCCCGGCTCGCCAGCCTGGAGTACCGCAGCGCCGTCGAGGACTACCTGACCGCCGAAGTCCTCCCGTACGTGCCCGACGCCTGGGTCGACCACAGCAAGACCAAGCTCGGCTACGAGATCCCCCTCACCCGCCACTTCTACCGCTACGTTCCGCCCCGCCCCCTCGCCGAGATCGACGCCGAGATCAAAGCCCTGG
The DNA here is from genome assembly GCA_039583705.1 of Pseudonocardiaceae bacterium. Lineage (GTDB taxonomy): Bacteria > Actinomycetota > Actinomycetes > Mycobacteriales > Pseudonocardiaceae > JAVKSM01. Next base: position 18,970 of record JAVKSM010000022.1, on the reverse strand, counting down.
AAGCCGATATCCAAGCCCTCCTCCGCGAGGTGACCGAGTGACCGCGCTCTCCCCTGTTCAACTGCGGCGTGTGTTCAAGGTGGTCAATGGCGGCACTCCGACCGCAGATGCCGAGAACTGGGACGGTGACGTGCCTTGGGTGACGCCGATGGATCTCGCGCCGGTGCATGGTGGCATCGTCAAGGAGAGTACCCGAACGCTGACGCCTGTGGGACTCCGGTCGGGCAGCTCCGCCGTTCCCGCCGGGTCGCTGATAGTTTCGACGCGCGCTCCTGTTGGCTACGTCGCCGAAGTCGTGCGGCCAACGGCGTTCAACCAGGGATGCCGCGGCCTCGTTCCACTACGGCCGGTCGACATTCGATATTTTCGCTATCAGCTCCTGACATTGGGCGCCATACTCCAGAGCAGGGGTCAAGGTTCGACTTTCGTAGAACTCTCGTCTGACTCCCTCGCAAGCACTCCACTAACCTTGCTAACACCCGGTCGTCAGCGTGCCATCGCCGACTACCTCGATACCGAGACCACCCGCATCGACGCGCTCATCGACAAGAAGCGGAAGATGATCGGACTGCTTGAAGCCCGGTGCGAGGTCGTCGTAGAGCAGCAGATCCGTGGCTTGGTCAAGACCTACGGCGCGGCTCCGCTGAAGTATGCAACGCGCCGCATCGAGGTCGGTATTGTCATCACCCCTTCCACATGGTACGCGGAACCCGGTGTGCTCGCGCTTCGGGGTTTGAACGTGAGACCCGGCCGGATCCTCCTCGATGACGTGGTGCGGATAAGTGAGGTGGGACATCATTTTCATCAAAAGTCGAGGTTGCACACGGGCGACGTCGTTGTCGTACGTACGGGACAGGCTGGAGCCGCCGCGGTGATTCCATCGTCCCTTGAGGGCTGCAACTGTATCGACCTGGTCATCGTGCGTCCGTCGCCAAAGGCGATGCCGAAGTTCTTGGAGTTCGTCCTCAACTCGGACTGGACGCAGAAGCACATCGGCGAACACTCCGTCGGCACAATTCAGAACCACTTCAACGTTGGCGCAATGAAGGAGGTACCCGTTCCTGTTCCTCCACTGCCGGTGCAGCTCAAAGTGGCCGAGCTGCTGAGCGCTGAAACACGGAATACCGCGGAGATCACCGGAAGGCTGTCGAAGCAGATAGACTTGTTAGGCGAGCACCGCAAAGCCCTGATCACTGCGGCGGTCACGGGGGAGCTGGAGGTTCCCGGGGTGGCGGCGTGAAGGCGGACGAGCGGGGGTTCGAGGACGCCATCGAGGCGTCCCTTGTGGCCGGAGGCTACCTGAGGTCGCTGCCGGCGAACTTCGACCGGATCCTCGGGCTGGACACGGCCGAGCTGTTCGCGTTCCTCGGGGCCACGCAAGCCAGGGAATGGGAGTCGCTGCTCGGCCGCTACGGCAACGACCCGGACGCCGCACAAGAGGGTTTCGTCCGCCGGCTGGCGGCCGAGCTGGACCGCCGCGGGTCGGTGGAGGTGTTGCGGCACGGGGTGGTGGATCGCGGAGTGACGCTCCAGGTGGCGTTCTTCAAACCGGCGCACGGCCTGACCCCCGAGTTGCAGCGGCGCTACGCGGCGAACCGGGTCAGCGTCACCCGCCAACTCGGCTACGACCCGGCGTCGACCCGGACCCTTGACCTCGTGCTACTGGTCAACGGCATCCCGACCGCGACCGCGGAGCTGAAGAACCCGCTGACCAACCAGACCGTCGAGCACGCCATCTCCCAGTACCGCTCCGACCGGGACCCCGCCAACGTGACATTGGCGCGCCGGGCGCTGGTGCACTTCGCGGTGGACCCGGACCGGGTGGCGATGACGACCAGGCTTGCCGGGCCGGCGACCCGCTTCCTGCCGTTCAACCTCGGGCACGAGGGCGGCGCGGGCAACCCACCCGACCCGGGTGGGCATCGCACGGCGTATCTGTGGGAGCGGGTGTGGGCTCGGGACCCCTGGATGGACACCCTCGCCCGGTTCGTCCACGTCGAACGGCCCGCCCAGGGCTCGGCGGCGGCGCGGCGGGCAGCCGAGACGGTGATCTTCCCGCGCTTCCACCAGTGGGACGCCGTGCTCGCCCTGGAAGCCCACGCGAAGGCGCAGGGCGCGGGGCGGAACTATCTGGTGCAGCACTCGGCGGGCTCGGGCAAGTCCAACACGATCGCCTGGACCGCCCATCGGCTGTCCTCGCTGCACGACCAGGCGGACCGCAAGGTCTTCGACAAGGTCGTGGTCGTCACCGACCGGGTGGTACTCGACCGCCAGATCCAAGAGACGATCTACCAGTTCGAGCACGTCCGCGGCGTGGTCGTGAAGATCGACCGGGACTCCGCCCAACTGGCGCAGGCCCTGGCCGGTAAGCAGGCCCGGATCGTCATCACCACGCTGCAGAAGTTCCCCTTCATCCTGGAAAAGATCGCCGGGCTGCCGCGGCGGCGCTACGCCGTGATCGTGGACGAGGCGCACTCCTCGCAGACCGGGGAGGCGGCCAGGGAGATGCGCCTCGCACTCGGGGCGACGGACGAGCAGGAGCTGACCGCAGCCGAGGCGGAGGACGCCGGGTTCCTCGCCGAGGCGGTCGACCCGGTGGAGGAGGCGTTGGCCAAGGCGGTCGGCGCCCGGGGCCGGCAGGCGAACCTGTCGTTTTTCGCCTTCACCGCCACCCCGAAAGCCCGGACTCTTGAAATGTTCGGCGCGCTCGACCCCGAGACCTGCCGCTACGGGCCGTTTCATCTGTACTCGATGCGCCAGGCCATCGAGGAGGGCTTCATCCTCGACGTGCTCGCCGGCTACACCACCTACCAGACCTACTGGCGCATCGGGAAGGCCGTCGCCGACGACCCGACCTACGAGACGCCCAAGGCTCGCCGCGCGATCGCCCGATTCGTCTCCCTGCATCCCAGCAACCTCGCCCAGAAGACGGAGATCATCGTCGAGCACTTCCGGGCGCACACCGCCGCCAAGATCGCCGGTCGCGCCAAGGCCATGGTGGTCACCTCATCGCGGCTGCACGCGGTGCGCTACAAACAGGCCATCGACGCCTACCTCGCCCAGAAGGGCTACACCGACCTCGCCGCCCTGGTCGCGTTCTCCGGCCGGGTCGTCGACGAGAAGGGCCTGCCCTACACCGAGGCTGGGATGAACGGCTTCCCCGCGGCCGAGACCGCCCGTCGCTTCGACGGCGAGGACTACCAGGTGCTGATCGTGGCCGAGAAGTTCCAGACCGGTTTCGATCAGCCACTGCTGCACACCATGTACGTCGACAAGGTGCTCACCGGGCTCGCCGCGGTGCAGACGCTGTCGCGGCTCAACCGGATCCATCCGAACAAGACCGACACGTTCGTCCTGGACTTCCGCAACGAGACCGAGGAGATCGTCGCAGCCTTCGAGCCCTACCACGGGCGCACCGTCGCCCCGCCGACCGACCCGAACCTGCTCTATGACACCCGACGGCGGCTGGACGACGTCGACGTGCTGCGCCCGGAGGAGATCGAGGCCACCGTCGCCGCGCTCCTGGCCAGCACCGCCGCGAAGGGCCACGGTGCGGTGTACGCCGGGCTCGACCCGGCCGTCGAGCGGTTCCGGGCGCTGAGCGAGGAGGACCGACTCGGCTTCACAGACGCCCTCGACAAGTTCGTGCGCACCTACTCGTTCCTGTCCCAGATCGTGTCCTTCACCGACTCCAAGCTGGAACGGGACTACACCTACTGCCGGGCGCTGGCCGCCCGGCTGCGCGACACCGCCACCGTGGAGCGCCTCGACCTCGGCGCGGAGGTGGAGCTCACCCACCTGCGCACCGAGCTGAGCTTCGAGGGCCCGCTGTCGCTCGCGACGGACACCGGCGAGGTACAGACGATCTTCGGGGAGGGCCTTGGCCGCCAGTCAGACCCGCGGGTCGAGCCGCTCTCCGAGATCGTCGCCGAACTCAACCAGCGCTTCGGCCTGAACCTCGACGAGCGCGACCAACTGCTCTTCGACCAGTTCGAACAGACCTGGATCGCCGACTCCGAGGTCGTCGACCAGGCCCGTAACAACACGCTGGAGAATTTCCGGCTGGTCTTCGACGATCGTTTCATCGCTACCGTCGTCAACCGCATGGACGACAACGAAGCCATCTTCAAGCGGATCCTCGACGACGAGGTCTTCCGTCAGGCCCTCATGGACCTCTACGCCCACCGCATCTACCGCCGAGCGCGGGAGTCGACCTGAGCGAGGACGTCGCGCACGGTCGATCCAGGACACCGCCGGCAGCGTACCGGCCTTGGTGGCGGCATAGAAGCGAGAGAGGTCTTCGATGTTGCCTTCCTGGTGGTCGCCGGCCGCGCGCGGCCGGCCCGGTCGCTGCGTGTTGTTTGCGCCGAAGTCGGGCGGGTTTCCCGGGTTCTGCAGCGCGTTGACGCAACTGGCAGGATTGTTGTGCCGGGTACGGGGCGCCGACCACTCCGAGACCATGAACACCCCGCCGGCAGCCAGTCCGCGCCGGGGAAGGTGCCGAAGGAGGAGTCAAACGACCGGTTCTCCCTGCGTGATCAGGACCACGTGTTCGACGCGGTAGATGCCCGTCACCGGGCTGGACCTGGCCCCGCCCGAGGTCGGGACGGTCGTCGGGCGGGGCCGGGTTGGAGGCGCCCCACCACCGCCTCCGGCGGCGCCACCGAGCCCAACGCTGATAGCGCAGCCGTTATGGTGTTGGGGTGGCTTCGCCCGCCGCCGGCCCCTCGCAGAGCAGTCCTGACCCGCCCCCGCCCCCACCCGAGCCACGGGCTATCCGCGCGTGCCTGACGCCGGACGTAGCGGCGGAGTTCGACCGCGAGTGGGAGCTCGTGCTGGACCAGGCAAAGCGGGATCAGGATCTTGAGCCGGGTCCACGTGCTCCTGGTGCAGTGGCTCGGGGCCACCGACGCATAGTCACGCCCCGCCCCCGGAGTCGCGCCGACAACCCCCGCGGCGAGGCATGTCCGCTGAGGTTGACACGGAGTCAAGGTCAAGCCGCGGTGGCGGTCGTCAAGGTTAAGCCGCGGTGGCGGATGCGGGTTCGAGTGCCCGGCAGACGGGTAGCCCCTCGGTGTCAATCGAGCAAGAGGAGGATCGCGACCATGGGTATCGCCGACGAGGCCAAGGGCAAGCTGAAAGAGACGGCCGGCAGCGTCACCGGCAGCGACGAGCTCCGCAAGGAGGGCCAGGCGCAGCAGCTCAAGGGCCGCCAGGAGGAGAAGGCGGCGCAGGCGAGGGAGACGGCCGAGGAGCACGAGCGCAAGGCCGAGGGCTTCGAGCGCGTCGAGCAGGAGCACCAGGGCACCTGACGCGACCACGCTCCTCGTGTCCCGGCGGGAACACCCACCTCAGGTGTGGTCCAAGAGCTGTCCGGCGACGGGAGGCAGACCTGGGGCGGAACCGGGTATCGCCGAACTCCGCCGCAGGTCATGCGCTCCGATCCGCGGCACTAGGAGGGACTGCAGGTCCCGGTCAACCAGATGCACGCCCAGGACGGTGGCTCCTTCGCCCTCGTTCAGGAAATCCGCACTCACGATCAATCGCAGCAGGGATTGTCCAGGACGCTCAAGCACGGGCCGGTACTGCCAGATCTCTCCGCGTCGCACGAGGGAAGGGTCTCAGAGGCCCTGCTGCCCCAGAGGGGCGGGTAAGTTGGCCGGCAGTAGCGATGTTAGCCGGCTTGCGCGTTCTCCCGTTCTTCGGTCTGAGCCTCGGTGTAGGTCCCGGCAGGATCCCATGCAGCAAGCGCTCGAGCGGCATCGGCCAACGCCAGCTCGCGCAGTTGGCGCGCCGCCGCGGTGCCGACACTGACCCCGCGCTGATGTGCGCGCTGATGTGCGCACCGATACAGGTACGCCGCTGTGGGCTCGTCCACGTCCACCTCGACCCGCTCGGCCACGTAACGAGGGTACGGCATCTTGACCGAACCCCTGCCGCACCAGGTGACGACCCACCGCTGATGGCAGGGGCACCGGTGGGTGGTGACGGTCCAGGGTGGGGGTGGCGGTTCAGCGTCGGGTGGCGGTCCTCCGGCGGTAGGATGACCAGCGCGGACCTGAGCGCGGGCCATCCCGGAAGGCGCATCGATGTTCGACCTCAGCATCGAAAAGATCGTCGTGCTGCTGCTGGTCGCCCTGTTCGTCCTCGGCCCGGAGCGCCTGCCCGCCGCGGCGGCCTGGCTGGGGCGCACCATCCGTCAGCTCAAGACCTACCTCGCCGGTGCGAACGAGCATGTCCGCAGCGAACTCGGCCCGGAGTTCGACGAGATCCGCAAGCCGCTCGAAGAGCTTCGCGGCCCGCTGCATGACCTCAGGGCACTGCGCTACCCCAGGACCACCCTCACCCGGGCGCTGTTCGACCTGGCTCCCCCGCCGACCCCGACCACTCTCGGCGACCTCGTTCCGACCCCCTTCGATGAGGTCGTCCCGACGATCCCGGTGCCAGCCGCTATGCCACCCCCGCGCCCGCCCGGGCGACCTCCCACCGACCCGGAAGCCACCTGAAAAAGCCCCCGAGCAACCACCTGAAAGCCACCCGGGAAGTCACGGCTTTCCCCACCCGCCGCCGCCCGGGGTCTCGATGCGGACCCGCTCGCCGCGCCGCAGGGTCCAGGTGCCCTTGCTCGGCAGCTCCTCCTCGGTGCCGTCGCCGCGGATGCGGACGTTGCGGCCCACTGCGCCGTCGTGCCCGCCACCGAGCCCCCACGGGGCGCGCTGACGGCGTTCGGACTGGATGGTGAGCACGCAGTCGGCGAGGACCTCGATCTCCCGGATCAACCCCTCGCCGCCGGGGTGCCGGCCGGCCCCGCCGGAGCCGCGGCGCAGCTCGTAGCGCCACACCCGCAACGGGTAGCCGAGCTCCACCGCCTCGGCCGGGGTGTTCTGGGTGTTCGTCATGCCGGTGTGCACCCCGGACATGCCCGGGCGCTGCGGGGTGCCGCCCTCCCCCCCACCGAGGGTCTCGTAGTAGCTGAACGAGGCGTCCCCGCCGACGCCGAGCAGCACGTTGTTCATGGTGCCCTGGCTGGCCGCCGGCACCCGCTCCGGGATCGCCTGGGCGAACGCGCCGAGCAGCACGTCGACGATCCGCTGGCTGGTCTCGACGTTGCCGGCGGCGGTCGGCGCCGGGAACCGGGCGTGCACCACGGACCCTTCCGGAGCCCGGACGTGCAGCGCCCGGTAGCAGCCGGCGTTGGGCGGGGCGTCGGGGTCGGTGAGCATCCGGAACACGAACATCGACGAGGACAGCGTCACCGCGTACACCGCGTTGCAGTTCACCGGGACCTGTGGGTCGCTGCCGTCGAAGTCGACGGTCACCTCGTCGCCCTCGACGGTCACCGCGGCGCGGATCGCCACCCCGTCACCGATCTCCAGGACGTCGCGGTGCGTGTAGCACCCGTCGGGGATTTCGGTCACCGCTGCCCGCACGCGGCGGTCGGAGTAGTCGCACACCCCGACCATCGACTCGCGCAGCCCTGCCACGCCCACCCGTTCGGCCAACTCGCGCAGCCGCATCGCACCGACGTGGTTCGCCGCGAACTGGGCCCGCAGGTCCCCGCGGCGCTCCCCCGGCGTCCGTGAATTCGCCGCGATCAGCCGCACGACGTCGGCACGTTCCCCGTCGAGGTCGGCGATGCGGATCGGGGGGATCCGCACGCCCTCCATCGCGATCTCGGTGGCGCTGGCCGGCATCGACCCCGGCGCGGCGCCGCCCACGTCGGCGTGGTGCGCCCGGTTCGCGACGTAGCCGAGCAGCACGCCGTCGGAGTCGCCGACCGCGGCGACGATCGTCAGGTCGGGCAGGTGGGTGCCGCCCAGGTACGGGTCGTTGACGCACACCTGCATCCCGGGGCGCAGCTCGCCGCAGGTGTCGAGCACCGCGCGGACGCTCGCCGGCATCGACCCCAGGTGCACCGGGATGTGCTCGGCCTGCGCGACCATCTCGCCGTCCGGGTCGAACACCGCCGCGGAGCAGTCCGCGCGTTCTTTGATGTTCGGGGAGTAGGCGGCGCGGCGCAGCGCCACGCCCATCTCCTCGGCCACCCCGGCGATCGCATGCCGGAACACCTCCAGCCCCACCGCGGACGGCTCGCTCACGGCAGGCGCACCACCAGGTTGTCCGCGTCGTCCACCACGGCGCGCTCGTCGGGCGCCAGCAGTGTGGTGGTATCGGGCTGCTCGACCAGCGCGGGTCCGGCGACCTCGTCACCGGGCCGCAGCGCCGCTCGGGACACCACCCGTGCCTCGACCCGCTCGTCGGCCACGCCGATCTCACGCCAGCGGTCCCCGGCCGGCTCCCCCTGGTCCCAGTCCCCGGGCGGCTCGGCGAGGACCGGCGCGGCGGCGGCAACGACCCGCACCGTGACGACCTCGACCCGCTCCTCCCGCATGGCGTAGCCGTATGCCTGCTCGTGTGCCGCGTGCAGCAGCTCGGCGAGGTCCCCGGCCGTGGCGGCGAGGTCCCCGGCACCGTCTGTGAGGTCCCCGGCCGCAGGGTCCTCCCCGACCGTGAGCCGCAACTCGTGCGACTGCCCGGCGTAGCGCGCATCCGCCAGCCGGCAGATGCTCACCTCGCCGGTCACGCCCTGCCGGGAAAGCTCCTCGCGGGCCTCCTCGGCCAGCTCCCGCCAGGTCCGCGACAGGTCCGCGCCGGCATCGGCCAGCACCGTCCGGGACACCTCGAACCGGGGCGGCGCGAGCAGCAGGCCGAGTGCGCTGAGCACCCCCGGTGCCGGCGGCACGACGACCGCGGTGCAGCCCAGCTCGCGGGCCAGCGCGGTGGCGTGCAGCGGGCCCGCGCCTCCGTAGGCGACCAGCGCCAGACCGGACGGGTCGACCCCCCGCTCGGTGCTCACGCGGCGCAACGCGCGGGCCATGGTCGCGCGGACGATGGCGAGCACGCCGTGCGCCCCCCCGGCCGACCCGGGCAGCGTGCCCAAGGCCCGCCGGGCGGCGTCCACGTCGAGCCGCAAGCCGCCGCCGAGCTCACGGTCGGGGTCGAGGTGCCCGAGCGCGCTGTGCGCGTCGGTGACGGTCGGCTCCACCCCGCCCCGGGCGTAGCAGGCCGGGCCGGGGTCGGCGCCCGCCGAACGGGGCCCGACCCGCAACGCCCCGCCGGCGTCGATCCAGGCGACCGACCCGCCGCCCGCGCCGACCGTGTGGATCCCGACCGCGGGCGTGCGGAAGGGCAGCCCCGCGATCTGCGACGAGGTCGACACCTCAGGGGTGCCGCCCCGGATCAGGCACACGTCGGTGGAGGTGCCGCCCATATCGAAGGCGATCGCGTCGTGGAACCCGGCGGAGCGGGCCACCGCGCCGGCGGCGACCACGCCGGCCGCCGGCCCCGACAGCAGGGTGTGCACCGGCGCCGCCGCGGCGAAACCGGTTCCCGCGGTTCCGCCACCCGAGGTCATCACGGTGATCGTGGCGTCGGGGAGCCGCCCGGTGAGGTTGGACAGGTAGCGACGCATCACCGGCTCCACGGCGGCGTTGAGCGCGCAGGTCGAGGCACGCTCGAACTCGCGGAACTCGGCGAGCAGCGCGCTGGAGCGGGTGATGGGCACCCCCAGCGGCGCCAACGCCTCGCACAGCCGGCGTTCGTGCTCCGCGCCCGCGTAGGAGAACACCAGGCACACCGCGACCGACTCCGGCTCCAGATCCCTGACCGCCTCGACGACGCGGTCGACCTCGTCGTCGGTGAGCTCGAGCACCGGCTTGCCGTCCGGGCCCGTCCGCTCCACGACGGTCACCACCCGGTCGCGGGGCACCAGCGGCGGCGGCCGCGTCACCGACAGGTCGTAGAGCGCCGGTCGGTCCTGCCGGGCAATCTCCAGCAGGTCGCCGAACCCGTCGGTGGTGACGAACACCGTGCGGGCGACGCGGCGCTCCAACACCGCGTTCGTCGCCGTCGTGGTGCCGTGCGCCACGAGCCGCGGCGCCTGAGGCGAACCCTCCCGCACGCCCCGCTCGACGCCCTCGGCCTGGTTGCCCGGTGTCGTCGGCACCTTGACCGCCCGCGGCCGGTGGCCCTCGGCGTGCACGACGACGTCGGTGAAGGTGCCGCCCACGTCCACCCCCGCCACCACTGTCACCGACCCAGCATCCCCCATCCCAGCCCGGTGAGCGCAGTGGTCCGGAGAGCACCGCACCAGGCGGTCCGTCACTGGTCCGTCACCGGTCCGTCACGGCACAGCGGGCGCCGACGCAGACGATCCAGGAGTCAGGTCCAGGTGGGGAGCTGGGCGCCGTTCAGGGCCCGTTGTAGTCCGCGGCCGCGAAGAGGAAGTCGGCTGCCGCATCCACCTCCGTGATGGGTGTGCTCGCGTGCAACAGGAAAGATTTGTAACTACTCGCCGGCACCCCTGAGGACGTTGAGCTCCAGCTTCCCGCTCGCCGTGTCGCTGTGCTTCAGGCAGTACAGGTCAGGGATCCCGTCCTCGTCGTAGTCGCCGACGGCGAACACGTAGTTGCCCGCGTCGGCCTCGGCGATGGGAGTTCCGGTATGCAGCAAGAACGACTGGTACCTGCTGGCGCCGCTGAGGATATGGACCTCCAGCGTCCCATTCCCGGCCGCGTCAGCTCACGCCGACCGGACGAGCCGTCGCCGCAGCCGGCGGAGCCGGGAGGGCGCAGCCGCCGTCTCGGGCCGGGCGTGGGCGGGGTTGACGGGGTCCACGGCTGCCGGCGTGGCGCGCCGTGGGGTGGCCAGGGAGTGTCCGGCGGAGCTGAGCACCGCGACCAGGGGCACCGCGAGCAGGGCACCGACGATGCCGGCGACGACCAGCCCGGTGGCGACCGGGAGCACGACCGCCAGCGGGTGCAGCCGCACCGCGCGACCCAGCAGCAGCGGTTGCAGGACGTGGCCCTCCACCTGTCCGACGATGATGAGCACCACGACCACGAGCAACGCCGGGAGCAGGCCGCCCGCGACCAGGGCGACCAGGACGGCCACGGCACCCGTGACGATCGCGCCGACGGTGGGGATGAACGCGCCGAAGAACACCAGCGCGGCCAGCGGCACCACCAGCGGCACCCGGATCAGCCACAACCCCAGGGCCACCAACGTGGCGTCGGTGATCGACACCAGGGCCACCGCGCGGGTGTAGGCGACCAGCGAGGCGAACCCCCGGCGGCCCGCGACGTCGACCCGGTCGCGAGAAGCGGCGGGAACCACCCGCAACAGGAACGACCAGATGCGGCCACCGTTGTAGAGGAAGAAGATCAGCGTGAACAACGTCAGCAGCGCGCCGGTGGCCATCTCCCCGACGGTGGTGACCACTCCCAGCGCCCCGGCGGTGAGCTGACTGCGATGCGCGGAGATCATGGCGCCCAGACTGCCGACCAGGTTGTCGAGCTGGCCGCGGGGCACGTGCAGCGGACCGGTGGCCAGCCAGTTCGAGATCTGGGCCACGCTGCGCGAGAGCTGGTCGCGCAGGGCGGGAAGACCCGACATGAACGCCACGACCACGCCGTAGCCGACGCCCCCGAGCGTCGCCAGCCCCCCCACGATCACCATCACGGTGGCCAGCGCCCGCGGTACCCCGCGGCGGGCCAGCCCGGTGACCGCCGGGGCCAACAGCGCCGCCAACAGCAGCGCCAACGCGACCGGAATCAAGATCAACTGCAAGGCCGAGGTCACCCGACCCAGCACGTACAGCGCCGCGGCGATCACCAACAGCCGCCAGCACACCGCCGCGCTCACCCGCAGCCCGACCGGCAGCCGATCCGCCACCGACCCCTCCCCGGGCGGCTGCCCGCCCGCGCTGGACCCGGCCGACCCGCCGGGGGACCCGGCGTCCCCGTTGGACCCGGTCTCCCGGTTGGACCCGGTCTCCCGGTTGGACCCGGTCTCCCGGTTGGACCCGGTCTCCCGGTTGG
>JAVKSM010000022.1:0-6991 GCA_039583705.1 Pseudonocardiaceae bacterium | reverse complement strand
GTTGGACCCGGTCTCCCGGTTGGACCCGGTCTCCCGGTTGGACCCGGTCTCCCGGTTGGACCCGGTCTCCCGGTTGGACCCGGTCTCCCGGTTGGGTCCGGCGTCCCCGTTGGGTCCGGCGTCCCCCTTGGGCCCGGTCGACCCGGCCGTGTCGAGCGTGTCATCGGCTCCGACGCCGCGGTGGCCGTCGCCTGACGAGTCCATGGAATCCTCCCGGTCAGCAGGTCGGGCATGGTCGACTGGTGGCGGTGACCGCACCGGGTCTACCGCATCGCCCATCGTCCTCGCTCCACGCCGCCGGCTCTCCCCCGACAGCCAGGTGAGTCAGCGTCCGACGGCCCTGCGGCGGCCGCGGCTGCGGATCGCGCCGAAGACGCTGGTCGCGACGAACAACACCAGACCCACGATGGCAAGCCACACCAACGCCTTGACGACGAACCCCACGACGACGAGCGCCACCCAGACCACCAGCAGAGCGAGGATCAACCCCATGACCGCACCACCTTCCAACGCCGCGACCCCGTTGGTGGGGCCTGCGGTCAGAGATTCCCACTCGTGACCATCCCACACCGGGCATTCGGGCGAGAAGGCCCAGCGACCGGATCTTGTGCCGAAAAGTGCCCGGGGTCACGTGGGTTCCCCCACGGCGGTCCGGTCCTTCTCCTCCTGCTCGATCTCCTGTTGGCGCCGCACGGCGCCGGAGGTGTCCAGGGTGACGATGCCGACGATGAGCAGGATCAGCCCGAGCGACGCTCCGGCCAGGCCCCAGACACTGGTCCGCACCGGCTCGCTGAACAGGCCGATGCCCAGGGCGATGGACACGGTGGGCAGCGTGGCGTCCATGACGGGCATGCTCGCGGCCAGTGGGCCGGCCTGGTAGGCGTTCTGTACCAGGTACATCCCCACGAGGCTGGCGACGATCACCGCGTAGGCCTGCCAGTGGGTGAAGACGCCGAGCTTGTCCCGCTCCAGCAGGGTGATCGAGGCGTCGTAGAGCGCCGACTGCAACGCCAGCACCGTGGCGCCGGCGAGCGCGAACAGCGACGCCCGCGCGGGACCGGAGAGCGCGCGGCCGATCAGGACGCACCCCACGGCCACCACCGCGACCCCGCCCAGGGGATAGGCCCACAGCGAGATGGGCTGCAGGGGGTGACCCTTGCGGGGGAACGCGGACACGATCCCGACGGCCAGGCCGGCGACCACGGTGAGGATCGCGCTCCACTCCCGTCTACCCAGGCGCACCCCCCGCAGCTTGGCCGAGATCGGGACGGCGAACAGCAGTTCGGACACGATCAGCGGCTGCACCAGGGCCAGCGGGCCGAACGCCAGCGCCACCGCCTGGAACCCGTAGGACAACCCCGCGGCAGCCAGCCCGACCAGCCACCGCTTGTTGCGCACCAGCGCGAGCAGCATCCGGGCCGAGAACTGCTCGTCGGAGGGCCGACTGCTGGCGGCGCGTTGTTGCAGCACCCCTTCGGCAGCCAGAGCCATGCCGGCGGCCAGCGCCGCGACTGCCGCGACGACCTCGTTGCCTGATCCCATCGCCGTCCTCAATCCGCCGCTCGGGGCTGGTCCGGCTGCTGCTCCGAGCGCCGGTAGGACTCCGCGGCGGTGGCCACGTCGCGGGGATAGGTGCGCAGGGCGGCCAGCGCGAGCAGCCCGGCGATGACCAGCACGACGAGGAAGACCAGGAAGGTGTACTCCAAGCCGTGGCGACCGCTGAACACCTGCACCGATACCCAACCGAACAGCGTCGGCGCGGCGGCCTGCCCCAGGGAGCGCAGCATGGTCCGCACGCCTTCGGCCCGGCCCCACAGCGCGGGGTGGATGATGTCGAGGCGTCCGGCGTCCAGCGGGGGGTTGGCCGCACCGAGCAGTGCGGCGCCAAGGGCCAGCAGCGGCAGCGCCACCCCGATGGAGGTGGTGACTATCCCGGGGGCGAACACGACGCCGACCCCGAGCAGGGAGACCGCCGGGAGGAGCACCCGGGAGCCGAGGTAGCCGCGGGCGAGCAGGCGGTCCGCGGTGCGACCGCCGAGCCAGACCCCGGTGAGCGCGCCGATCCCCACCACCAGGGTGAAGAAGCTGGCCAGCGTCTGAGGGATGCCGTAGTGGTGGGTGACGTAGATGAACGCGAAGGACTCCAGTCCGCTGAGGTAGAAGTAGCCGAACGCCGACGCGATGATGATCACGACGTTGGTGCGTATCCGGAGCACGTAACGCACCGCCCACCACAGGGAGCGGTCCGTCGGATCCTCGGTGAGGACCAGCTCGCGCTGCGGCTCGATCTGCTTGCGCTGGGCGATCCGCCCGGCAGAGCGCTGCTGCTGCCCGTCCTCCTCGTCCGTCTGGACAGGGTCCCTCGGTGCGGGGTCCTTCGAGGCGGGGTCCTTCGAGGCGGGGTCCTTCGGCGCGGAGGCAGAGCGTGCGACCTCGCGCTCGTCGGGGATGTCGGTCTGCCCCGGCTGCAGCCGGCTCTGCCCACCGCGGGCCGGCTCCGGCAGCCGCGAGATCACTCGCACCAGTACCGCGCTGGGGATCACCAGCCACCAGAACGCGAACCGCCATCCCACCAGCCCGGCGATCTCACCGGAGACCACGAACCCGATCCCGGTGCCGACCAGCTCCCCGGCCAGGATGTAGCCCAACATCCGGGCCCGGCTGCGCGCCGGGAAGAAGTCCCCGGTCAGCGAGGCGATCGTCGGCCCGGCGGTGGCGGTGACCACCCCCAACGCCACCCGCGCGAGCAACAGCCACAGGAAGCTCGTGGCGGCTCCCGCGAAGACCATCGCCACCGCCCACAACATGACGCTGAGCGCGAGCAGCCGGGTTCGCCGCGTCCGGTCGGTGAGCACCCCCACCGGGAGCGTGCCCACCGCGGCGGCCAGCGAGCTGACCGACACCAGCAGCCCGATCCCGGTGTTGGTGACCCCGAAGGCCCGCTCCAGGTCGTTCGCGTTCGCCGACACCGTCCCGAAGTCCGCCCCCTGGAGCCCGAGAGCGGCCGCCAGCACCAGGATCACCCGCGCCCGCGCCGGTCCGCCGACTGCGTCGCTGCCCCGGTGGGCCAGCTCCCGGCCGCGCTCGGCCAGGCCGCGCACGCCACGGCGGGTGGACTTCCCGAGCGAGTCCAGCCCGCTCCTGCGCACGACGCTCACTGACTCCCCAACCATGTGCACGAAACGACCCGGCCCCGGACACCCCTGGGCTACCCGGCCTCGGACCGGCTACCCGGCCGGCTATCCGGCCGGCGCTTCGAACAGCGCGGTGAGGCACTCCTCCATCTCCCGCGGCGTGGTCGCCCCCACGAAACGGACGATCCCGCCGGCGTCGACGAGATAGTTCAACGGCACGCCGCGAACGCCCAGTCGCTCGGCGTACCCGCCGGTCTCGTCGAGCAGCACGGTGCCGTCGATGCCGTGCACCGCGCAGAAGTGCTCGGCCTCCTGGCGGGCGTCCTGGTGCTCCCACACGTTCACGCTGACGATGTCCAGGCCGAACCGGCCGGCACGGCGACGAACCTCCTCCAGCAGAGGCGCCTCCGCGTTGCAGGGGCCTCACCAGCTCGCGAAGAAGTTGAGGATGTACCGCTTCCCCATCCATTCGGCCTTCGTGCGGAGCTGCCCGGACCGCATGTCCGGCAACCCGAAGTCAGGCAACGGCCTGCCGATCAGCGGGTGCCGACCGCCGCTGGGTGGCCCGCCCGGCGCCCGCTCCAGAACGTCCCGCACCACGGTGACCGAGTTGCTGGCGGCGTTGGACACGAAAAGCGCTCCCGTGGCCGGGTCCACGGCCACGTCCCCCGGCGCGGCGCCGACCGGGATCCGCCCCCACTCCCGCGCGCTCGCCCGGTCGATGACGCTGACGGTGCCCGCGCCCCGGTTCGCCACGTAGAGGCGGTCACCCTCGCGGCCCGTCGCCAAGCCGACCGGAGCCCGGTGCACCGGGATCGTGTCCGTGACCTCCCACCGCTCCAGGTCGACGACGGCAATCGTGCTCACCAGGGAGTTGGTGACGTAGGCGACCCCCCGTCCGGCATCGACAGCGATCTTGCAGGGCGCGTGGTCGACGGCGATCTCACCGATGACCACGTCGGAGTCCCCGTCGATCACGCTCACCGAGGCGTCACCGAAGTTCACGCAGTAGGCGCGGCCACGGACCGGATCGATCCCCACGTGGCCCGCCGCCATCTTCGCCGTCACCGTGGTGGTCACCGTGAGCCGGTCGACATCCACCACACTCACGGTGCCGTCGGCGGTGTTGCCGACATATACCTTGCGGCGCGCGGGATCAATCCCGCCACCGGCCGGGTACTCCCCGACAGCGATGGTGCCGATCATCTCCAAGGTGTCGGTCTCGACCACGGTCAGGTCGTCCGACCGGGCGTTGGCGGTGAAGGCCCGCCGCCGCAGCGGGTCGTACATCACCGCGATGGGTTCGGCGTTGACGGGCACCTCACCGACCATCTCGGTACGGTCCACGTCGATGACGGCCAAGCTGTTGCTGCGTGGGCAGGCAACGAAGGCACGCCGGGTCGCCGGGTCGATGACGATGGCCTCCGGGCCTTTTCCGACGGGGATCTCCGCGACGGAGACGAAGCCTTGCGATAAGGACACCATCACACTCCTCGCGCGCCGTGGCGGAGCCGTCGGGCAGGAACAGCTCACCCAGGCTGCAGCCATCGGCTCTCGCCGGTCACCGATCAAGGACGACACCGGGCTACCCGCCGCCGGCCGGAATATGCCGGAGTTGGCGTGGAGTCTCCGCGGTAGCCCCAGGTGTCAGGTTCGCCGCGGGCTTGGCGAGTGCCGGGGCGGGTACCCGATGTGCATGATCACCAGGGGTGGCTGGGCAACCGTTGGGACAGCCGGGTGGCTGTAGGGATCGTCCTGGGCGCCGCTCTGCTGTTGGGGTTGGGCTTCGTGTTGCAGCAGCACGCCGCGCAGCAGGCTCCGCCGGAGGACGCGCTGTCCTACCGACTGTTCCTCGACCTGATCGGCAAGCCGGGCTGGCTGGCGGGGGTCGGTGCGATGATCGGCGGCCAGGTGCTGGGCGCGGTCGCCCTCAACCTGGTGAACGTCACGCTGGTCGAACCGCTGTTGACGACGAACCTGCTCTTCGCGCTGGGGCTTGCCCGGCTGGTGTGGGGGCAGCGGCTCGGGCGGTGGGAGTGGTTCGGCGCGGTCCTCCTCAGCGTCGGTGTCGCGGTGTTCATCTTCGCCGCCCAGCCCCGCGGTGGCCGCGGGCCGGTGAGTGAGCTGTATCAGTGGCTGTTCGTCGGTGTGGTGGCAGGCATCGCGACGGTGCTGGTCACCGTGGCGCGACGGTGTCGGGCCACGGTGAACGCGGCGATGCTCGCCGCGGCGGCGGGACTGCTCTACGGCTTGCAGGACGGGTTCACCCGTCAGTTGATGTTGGTGCTGGGCGGGGGCGGCCTGGCGCGCGTGCTCGAGACGTGGCTGCCGTACGGGGTGTTCGCGGTCGCGATCATCGGGCTCCTGCTGGCGCAGAGCGCGTTCGAAGCCGCCCCGCTGCAGGCCTCCCTGCCCGCGATGACCGTGGCTGAGCCGGTGACCGGGATCGCTCTCGGGGCCGGAGTGTTCGGGGACGTGGTCCGGCTCGCGCCGACCTGGTTGGCGCTGGAGGCCGCGGGAATGATCGCGATGCTCAGCGGCGTGGTCCTGCTCACCAGGTCGCCCATGCTGACCGGCAGCGGATCCGGCTCCCGGGTGCCACAGTGATCGCCGCGGTCTGCTTCGCGCTGGGCGCCGCGGCGAGCAACGCCACGGGCTCGGTCCTGCAACGCCGGGCGGCCAGGCTGGCCCCGGCCGAGGAGACGATGCGGCTCGCCCTGCTCCTCGACCTCGCACGCCGCCCGACCTGGCTGGCCGGCATCGGGGCGTTGATCGTAGGTTTCCTCTTCCAGGCCGTCGCGCTGCACGCCGGGGACCTGGCCCTGGTGCAGCCGATCGTGGTCCTCGAGCTCCCGCTGACCCTCGCTGGCGCCGCCCTGGTGTTCCGGCCCCGCATCGACCGGGACGTGGTCATCGGCGCGGTGGCGGTGAGCGGCGGGGTGCCGCTGGTCGTCACGGCCACGGCGCCGCACGGCGGTCATCCGCCGGTCGGGTCCCTGAGCTGGCCGCTGGCGTGCACGGTCAGCGTCGCCGTCGGGGTGGCGCTCGTGCTCGCCGGCCTCCGGGTGGACGGCGGCCGCCGGGCGGCGTTGTTCGGCGCGGCGGCCGGCCTGGGGTTCGGGTTCACGGCCGCGTTGATGAAGGGCGCGCTGGACCACCTGCCCGACGGCATCGCGGCCGTACTGGTGTCCTGGCAGCTCTACGGCATGATCATCGCCGGGGTCACCAGCGTCTTCCTCAGCCAGAACGCGTTGCAGGCCGGGTCCCTGGTGGCAGCCCAACCGCCGATCACGACCTGCGACCCGCTCACCGGCACGCTCTACGGCGTGCTGGTGTTCGACGAGCACCTGCGGACCGGCCTGTGGCTGGTCCCGACACTCCTCGGCGGGGCACTGATCGTCACCGGTAGCGTCCTGCTCTCCCGCTCGCCGCTGGCCACCGCCGGGTCGTCCGAGCCGGGGCGAGCGGGCTCCCCGGCTGGACCACCTCAGATCCCCTGACCGACGCCAGCCGCGAGGACCCCGTGGTGACGGGCGGCCCCGCGGCGGACCCCGCGGCGGTCCGGGCGGTCCGGTTGGCGGCGGCCCAGCGGATGAGCGCCTCGGCCGGGTCGTCGACGAACACCGCCGCGGCACGACGGAGCTGCTCCTCACGGCCGGGTCCTGGGCGGCGGAGCTCGTCCACGGCGGTGCGCAGCTCCGCCCCGGTCGCGGCGGCGGTGACCAGGCCGGCCCCGGCGAGGGCTCGCACGCCGACCCGGCCGTGCCCCGGCAACGGACGGTAGCCGACGACCGGCAAGCCTGCGGCGAACGCTTCGGCGCACATGTTGCCGCCGGCGTTGACGACCAGCACGGCCG
>JAVKSM010000021.1:18767-33150 GCA_039583705.1 Pseudonocardiaceae bacterium | reverse complement strand
CCCCTGCCAGCGGCGCTGGCTCCGGGCCGAACCGGTCCAGCGCCGCAAGGTCATCCACAGTGGACACCCCCACCGCCCGCAGCGCCCCCGCGTCCTCGCCGCGTACCACGAGGCTCACGTCTCGGACCGCCACCAGTTCCGCCTCGCAGACCGGCCACCAGGTGCACCATCGGCACTCGGTGATCCGGGAGGGCGCGGCGAGCGCGGCAGCACCGGAGGTGGCAGCTCCGGCCACCGCGAGACGGTCGGCGAAGCGGGCGTCGTACTCGGCGAGCGTGCTGCGCCCGTCCGGCCAGCTCGGGACATCCAGCTCGTGCCAGAGCACGACGTCGGCGTCCATCCCGACGACACCCCCGAGCGCGGGGCCACCGGCGGCGAACCCGGCAGCGGCAAGCATCCGGGTGGCGTGCGCGAGCCGGAGCGCATCCCGCGGCTGGGGCCGGGCCTTGCGGTCCGGGTCCGGGGCCGCGGTGGCGGGCCGCAACTGCGGGAGCGGGCCGCCGGGTGCCAGGTTCAGCGGTGTGGTGAGCGCTCCGGAACCTGGGTCGGTGACGCGGTGCCGGACGACGATCACCGGCAGGTAGCCGCCGTGGACCCGCACCAGCAACTCCACCCCGCCCCGGCGCCGGCCCTCGGCGTCGACCGGCAGCAGCCCGCCCCACACGTAGCCCGCCACGGCCCGCAGCGCCGCCAGCGTCGCCCGCTGCCGCTCCGGCGGTGGCGCGTCGACCGGCACCTCCACCCACTCCGGACCCAACCGGGCCGCCAGCGCGTCGGCCACCGCCCGGCGGTGGACGGCCGCGTCGGCGATCCGCTGGCGGACGGACGGATCCGGGTCGGCGCGGCCGGCGGTGGTGACGTCCGGATCGTGGTCGAGGTGGACCCGCCGCCGGCACCGCGTCACCACCCCGGCGTCCAACACCAGGCCCGCCCCTGTCGCCGTCACACCAGACGCCGTCACACCAGTCGCCGTCACACCAGTCGCCGTCACACCACGAGCCTGCCAGAGCTCCCCGACGCAATCGGCTCCGCGCACGGCACGCCCGGGTGTGCGGGCCGCATGGCCCGATCAGGTGGTCCGGCCACGCCGGGTATCAGAGCCTGGTTGCTGGGGCTCTTCTCGCCGAAACCACCGTCATCATGGGGAAATCTGCTCAGGGGAGAATTCGGATGCCCAAACCAACTGTGTTCCGCGCGAGCGCGCCGGCCGCCACGGTCCTGACGGAGCTGGGACCTCTTCAGCAACTACCCGGTACCTGGGTCGGGACCGGCTTCAACCTCATCTCGCGGCCTGACCACCAGGACAACAAGCCGTTCTTCCTGGAGCTCAACGCGACGCTGGAGACACTGAACTTCACGCAGGTCGGTGCCCCGATCCCCAACCGCGGGTCCGCGCAGGACGACATCTTCTTCGTCGGCGTGCACTACTTCCAGCAGGTCAGCGACGCGGTCACGAAGGGAGCGCTGCACGTCGAACCGGGCATGTGGCTGAACCTGCCTGCGACCGCAGCGCCCGCAGCGCCCGCGAGCGTCGTCCGGCTGGCGACCATCCCACACGGCGACGCCCTGCTGGCGCAGGGTAACTCGCTGCCGGTGAACGGCGGTCCCCATATCGAGCCGGCTGACTCCACGCCCATTGTCCACGCCACCGGCAAGCCGGTCACCAACCCCGCCTACCTGGCTCCCTTCAGGGACACCCCGTTGCCGCCCGGGATACCCACCGGGGCGATCGCCAACCCGAACCTGGTGTTGACCGAGGCCATCGCGAAGCAGACGATCACCGAAACCGAGGTCCTGCTGATCTCCACGACGAACCTGGTCGGCGGAAAGCCCGGCGGGATCCAGAACATCCCCTTCGTCGTGGAGAACGCGGACGCCATCAGCATGAGCGCCGTTTTCTGGATCGAGACGGTGGACGACCCCGAACTCGGCGAGTTCCTGCAACTGCAGTACACGCAGACGATCCTGCTCAACTTCCTGGGTATCGACTGGCCCCACATCAGCGTCGCCACCCTTGTCAAGCAGTAGGCCCGGCCAGCCCTCCCGCGACTCCGGGATCCGGGGGCCGGCCAGGGGGGCCGGCCCCCGGGACCCGCGCACGGGACCCGGCCGGGGGAAACACCGGGCGGCACCGTCTCGGATCTGTCACCGTCAACACCGATGACGAACCCCGAGCTCGACCCGGCCGCCGCCCGTTCCCTCGCCGCGGCCCTCACCGCCCTCCTGGACGCCGCCCGCTTCCGGGTCGTCGCCGACTCCGGCTCGGAGCTGGTGTCGCTGGTCACTGACCACGTCGGATGCCCGTTGGGCGAGCTGTCCAACGTGGCGATGGCCTTCCCCGCCTGGGAGCACGCCAACCTGCAGCGCGGTGTCGACGCCTACCTGGCGGAGTACTCGCCCGATGCCCGATGGTTCGGCCCGATGGGCAGTGCCCGCAGCCACCAGGACATCATGGACATGCTCGCTGCCGCCGCCCAGCACGGCAGCTATCAACTCGGGGCGGTCGACCACGACACGGTCGCGGTCGGCCCGGACGCCGTCACCGAGGCCGTGACGCTCGGGCTGGTACGCACCGTGGCGCCGGACCGCACCCCGGTGGTGATCGCCGTGCGGGGGCCGACGGACTACCACGAAAGCTGCCAGCTCCGGGTGCTCGCCGCCGAGCGCGCCACGGCCACCGCGGTGCGGGACGAGGTCGAGCGGCTGATGCGCGCGCACGACGTGTTCCGCGGCCAGGTGCTGCTCTTCGACGTCACCGCGCACCGCGGCAACCAGCTCGTGTCGTTCCTGCCGCGGCCGCACCTGGCCGCCCGCGAGGTGGTGCTGCCGCCCGGGGTGCTCGACACGATCGAGCGGCACGTGGTGCGCACCGCGGCGAGCAGCGACCGGCTCGCCGGGCACGGCCAGCACCTCAAGCGCGGCCTGCTGCTCTACGGGCCGCCCGGAACCGGCAAGACACATACCGTGCGGTACCTGCTCGGGCGGCTCGCGGACGCGACCTCGGTGGTGCTCTCCGGACGCGCGATGCGGTTCCTGCCGGACGCCGCCGCCCTGGTGCGACGGTTGGCGCCCGCGGTGCTCGTCATCGAGGACGTCGACCTCGTCGCGGAGGATCGCTCGTTCTCGCACGGCCCGACCCCGCTGCTCTTCGAGCTGCTCAACCTCATCGACGGGGTGGACGCCGACGTCGACGTGACGTTCGTGCTCACCACCAACCGGGTCGACGTGCTGGAGCGGGCGCTGGCGGACCGACCCGGCCGGGTCGACCTTGCCGTCGAGATCCCCCGTCCGGATGCCGCGGGGCGGGAGCGGTTGCTGCGGCTCTACGCGGCGGGGGTGGCGCTCGACCTCGCCAACCCGGCGCCGGTGGTCGCCGGCACCGACGGGGTCACCGCGTCGTTCATGCGAGAGATGGTGCGCCGGGCCGTGGTGCGTGAGCTGGAGCTGCACCCCGACCGTCCGGTGCGATTGGACGGCGATCGCCTCGCCGCCGCCCTGACGGAGCTGACCGACGAGCGCCACGCCCTCACCCGGCGGCTGCTGGGCGCGGCGGGTGCGACCGGTACGGACGGTACGGTTGACGCTACGTCTTGACGTTCGGCTTGATGTCCGTCCGGGGCGGGAGTTCGGCGTTCTTGGCGTTCGTCCGCGGCGGCGGGGACTCGGCGGCAACCGGCTGCTCGCCGTCCTTGACCGTCGCGACCAGCTTGCCGCGCCCGCGGTGCTGCAACGGCGGGCGGGCGGCGTGGGTGGCGGAGAATCCCCGGCCGATGACCATTTCGGCGATCGCGGCCATCGCCTCGTCGAGCTGGCCGGCGTTGCGCCGCTCGGACTCCTCGTTGGCCTGCCGGACCAGCTTGAGGAGCATGTCCCCGACCTGGTCCAGTCGCGAGGTCAGGGTCGCCGACTGCTCGGCCAGCGCGTCGAGCCGGCCGTACACCGCCGCCCTGACCTCGGCCAGGGCGTCCAGGAGCACGCCCCGCAGGCCCTCCCGGGTACCGTCGAGATGCTGGTGCACCCCGTGGTCGATTTCGTCCAGCCGGCTCCGCAGGCCGGCGTCGAGCCCGTCCATCCGCTCCCGCACCGCTGCCGCGACCGCGCTGGGGAGGCCCTCCAGCCGGATGTCGTACCGGTCGAGCCGGCTGTCCAACTCGGACAGCCGCACGTGCAGCCCGGACAGCCGGTCCTCCAACCCGTCCAGCCTCCCGGCCACCCCCTCGAACCGGCCGATCACCCCGTCGAGCCTGCTGTTCAGTGCGGCCAACGGGACAGCCAGCTTGTCGGTGATCTTGTCGATGATCGCGTCGAACCCGCGTGCCAGCGCGGCCAGCGCGATGTCCTGCGCATCGAGCTTCGCGGCCATGGCGTCCATCCGCTCGGCAAGCCCGCTCAGCTCCGCCCGGTCCGGCAGCTCGCCCACCCGCCTGCGCACCGTGGCCAACGCGTCCAGCGACGTGTCCTGCGCCTCCAGCTTGGCCAGCGCCTCGTCCATCCGCTCCGCGAGCACGCCGATCTCGGTGCGGTCCGGCAGCTCCGTCAGCCGTTTCCGGACCGTGCCCAACGCGTCCAGCGCCCCCAACCGGGCATGGATCTCATCGAGCGAGTCGAACATCTGCTGCTGCTCGCTCTCCCGGATCTCGGCCGCACGCAACAGCATCGTGCGCATCCGGTCGTTCGCGAGGGCGATGTGGGTTTCCTCGCTCACGAGCCCTCCTTGAAGATCACCCGAAAGATCACAAGAACCACCCGCTGGCGGTGAGTGGTGCGATGAGGCTAAAGGTGCGATCGCAAACACGTCCCCCTCAGACGCCCATGTGGGTGTTGTTCATACGGGTGACGAACATCTGAACGAAACGAAACGCTCCCACCGGCGTCAGCGCGCCAGCCGGAGACGTTGCCGCCCAGGTGCGCCGCCTGCAACCGGTGGTTAGCGTGACCGGCGTGGGGTGGCGCCGGGGGTTGCTGGGCAGGCTCACGGCGACCGTCCTCACCCTGACGATCCTCGCCCTGACGGGCATCGCCGGCTGCGCGGCCAACGTCGCCGACCTGGGTGCAGCAGGGTCGCAGGGCGCGACGGCTTCCCCGGGCACGCTGCTCTCCGCCAGCCTCGTCGACAACCCGGCCCCGGCACTGCGCGCCATCGGCGGCCGGGAGTGGCGCGTCAGCTACAGCTCCCGCTCCGGCATCGACAACCACCCGGTCGTCGTCACCGGCGTGGTCCTCGTTCCCGCTGGCGCCCCGCCGGCCGGGGGCTGGCCGGTCGTGTCGTTCGGGCACGGCACCACCGGGGTGGGCGATCAGTGCGCACCGTCCCGCTCGCCCACCCTGCGCGGCGAGCTGGGGGCGTTGCTGCCGTTGGTGGCGCTCGGCTACCTGGTCACGGCCACCGACTACGAGGGTCTGGGCTCCCCCGGCCCGCACCCCTACCTGCTGCCGCTCGCGGCGGGCCGCGACGTGATCGACGCGGTGCGGGCAGCCCGGGCACTGGTGCCGCAGGCGTCCGCCCGCTGGCTCAGCGTCGGCATCTCGCAGGGCGGCCAGGCCTCGTGGGCAGCCGCCGAGCTGGTGCCCGACTGGGGCCGGGGGCTGGACTTCCTCGGCTCGGTGGCCTTCGCCCCTGCCGTCAACCTCGCCCCGCTCATCGCCAACGTCCCCGACCGGCTCAGCCCGACGCAGAAGGGCGCCTACATCCTCCTGCTCACCACCCTCAGGCTGCTGCATCCGGAGCTGGACTACGCCGACTACCTCTCCGGCTCCGCCCTGGTCCGCACCTTGACGGTGGACAGCGTGTGCGTCAACGACTTCGGCGTGGCGCCCAACGCCGACTTCATCCCCCGCTCGCCGGGTGTGCTCCCCCGCGCCCGGCAGTGGTTGGCCGAGATCTCGCTGCCCAGGCAGCGGGCGGCCGGGCCGCTGCTCGTCATCCAGGGCCTTGCCGACGACACCGTCGAACCGGCTTGGACCACCTCGGCGGTACAGCGGGCCTGCGCGCTCGGCGACACGGTCGACTACCTCACCTATCCCGGGGTCGGGCACCCGGCCACGCTCGCGGGCGCCGGCGCGGCCCTCGCCTGGGTCGCCGGTCGGTTCGCGGGCCGCCCGGCGCCGCACACCTGCGGACCGTCACCGGGTTGACACCGTCGCTGGGTTGAATCATCGCTGTGGTGATTGTTGTTGACGGCGCCAACGTCGTGGGGTCGCGGCCCGACGGCTGGTGGCGTGACCGGGCGGGTGCCGCACGCCGGCTGGCCGATCGACTCGCGGCAGCGTCGGGGGCGCGCTGTGACGTCGAGGTGGTGCTGGTGCTGGAGGGCGACGCCCGGCACGGGGTCCCCGAAGGCCCCGTCGCGGGCGGCCCGCTACGGGTGGTGCACGCCACGGCGGACGGGGACGCGGCGGTGCTCGCCGAGGTGAGATCCGCGGGACCACCCGTGGTCGTGGTGACCTCCGATCGTGCCCTGCGCGCTCACGTGCTCGCCGCGGGCGGTCAGGTCGCCGGCCCGTCGCGGCTACCGAAGCTGTTGGATGCTGCGGGTGGATGACATCGGTGTGGGATCCGACGACGCACTCGGCCCGTTCCGGCTGGACACCGTGGTCCCGGGTGACTGCCGGACCCTGCTGCCGCTGCTGCCGGATGCCTCAGTCGACGTCGTCGTCACCTCCCCGCCGTACTGGGGTCAGCGCACCTCGGCCGGCACCGGGACCGAGCCGGACCCACGCCGCTATCTCGCCGAGCTGCGGGCGCTGTTCGGCGCGTTGCTGCCCAAGCTCGTCCCTGACGGGGTGTGCTGGCTCAACCTCGGGGACGCGTACAACACGCCGGTCAACTGGCGGGAGTCCGACCACAGCTACTCCACGCTCGGGCCGTCCCGCTCCGGGCTGCACGCGGGCAACTCCGCCTACACGAAGCCCCGGGCGCGGCGGCGGGCGTTCCGGGACGGCGACGAGCCGTGGCTGGGCTACGGCAGCCTGCTGGCACTGCCGGCACGGCTGGTGCTCGCGCTGGCCGACGACGGCTGGCTGCTGCGCGGCGAGGTGGTGTGGCGCAAGCGCAACCCGATGCCGGAGGGCCGTTGCCGCCGCCCGCACCGCCACCACGAGATGATCTACCTGTTGGCCCGCTCGGAACGCCACCGCTTCCGCACCACGCCCCCGGTCGGATCGGTGTGGGAGTTCGGCTCCGAACGCGTCGACGGGCGGGCGCACCACAGCCGGTTCCCGGAGGAGTTGCCCCGCCGCTGCCTGGCTGCGGCGGACGCCGGCCCCGGCGACGTCGTCCTCGACCCGTTCAGCGGCTCCGGCACGACCGGGATCGCCGCCCGCCGCGCCGGGGCCCGCTTCCTCGGCTTCGAGATCGACCCGGAACAGGCCGCGTCCAGCCAGGCCCGGCTGGACGTGCTCCCGCCGCCATCCCCGCCCCTGGTATGTCCTTGACCGTTACAGAGACGGATCGGTGAAGTTCCGTGCTTCCCAGCGGAATAACGAGGTTCCTCGGGCTGACGGTGTCCACTGCCGGCTTGACCGCACCATCGGGAGCCACGCTGCCGCCGTGAGAGCAGCTCTTCCCCCGGCCGGGCCGGCGGGCGCAGCCTGACCCCGCGCTGCACGGGAGGACGGGCCGAAATAGCTGAAACGGGGCGGACAGCGGCGACCAGCCCGTCCCGACAGGGACCGCCGGAATCCGGCTCCTGCCGGCTTCGCCGGGCCGGCCATCTTAGCCCGCCCGAGCACGCTAGCCTGCGGGTCATGCTGGGGCTGCCCGGAGGCACGCGCGCCTGCCTGTTCGACATGGACGGCGTGCTCACCTCAACCGCGACCGTGCACGCCGCCGCCTGGAAAGAGATGTTCGACGGGTTCCTCCGAGCCCGCGCCCAGCGCACCGGCGAGCCGTTCGTGCCCTTCGACCCGGTCGCCGACTACGACGCCTACGTCGACGGCAAGCCCCGCCTCGACGGCACCCGCAGCTTCCTCGCCGCCCGCGGCATCGAACTGCCCGAGGGCGACCCCGACGACCCGCCGGACGCCGCGACCGTGTACGGGCTGAGCACCCGCAAGAACGACCTCGTGCAGCGGCGGATCCGCACCGACGGGGTCGACGCTTATCCCGGCTCGCTGCGTTACCTGCACGCCGTGCGCGCCGCCGGGATCGCGACCGCCGTCGTCTCGTCCTCCGCGAACGCCGCCGAGGTGGTCGCCGCCGCCGGGCTCGGCGACCTGCTCGACGCGCGGGTGGACGGTCTGCTGGCCCGCGAGCAGGGCCTGGCCGGCAAGCCCGCGCCGGACTACTTCCTCGCCGCGGCCCGGTGCTTGGCGGTCCCTCCGGAGCACGCGGCGGTGTTCGAGGACGCGCTGGCCGGCGTCGAGGCCGGGCGGGCCGGTGGCTTCGGCGCCGTCGTGGGGGTGGACCGGGTCGGCCAGGCCGACGCGTTGCGCGAGCACGGCGCCGACCTCGTCGTGTCCGACCTCGCCGAACTGCTCGGGGTCACCGGGGCGGAGCCGTCACCATGATCACCCAACGGACGTTCGCCGTCGATCCGTGGTGCGTTCGGGAGACCGCGCTGGACCTCGACGTGCTCGCCCAGTCCGAGTCGGTGTTCGCGCTGTCCAATGGGCACATCGGGCTGCGCGGCAACCTCGACGAGGGTGAGCCGCACGGCCTGCCCGGCACCTACCTCAACTCGGTCTACGAGCTGCGGCCGCTGCCGCAGGCCGAGGTCGCCTACGGCCTGCCCGAGTCCGGTCAGACGATCATCAACGTGACCAACGGCAAGCTCATCCGGCTGCTCGTCGACGACGAGCCGTTCGACGTCCGCTACGGCGAGCTGCGCTCCCACGAGCGGGTGCTCGACCTGCGTTCCGGCATCCTCACCCGGGCACTGGAGTGGGTCTCGCCGGCCGGCCAGGGGGTGCGGGTGCGGACGCAGCGGCTGGTCTCCTTCGTCCAGCGCTCGATCGCCGCGATCTGCTACGAGGTCGAAGCGGTCGACCAGGCGGCGTTGATCGTGCTGCAGTCCGAGCTGTTCGCCAACGAGCAGCTCCCGGCGGTGTCCGCGGACCCGCGCGTGGCCGCCGTCCTGGACAGCCCGCTGCTGCCCGAGCTGAACCGCGCCACCGACCGCGGCGCCGTGCTGCTGCACCGCACCCGCGCCTCGGAGCTGCGGATCGGGGTCGAGATGCACCACGAGGTGGACGGCCCGGCCGACACCGAGGTCCGGTCCTCCGCCACCGAAAACATCGGCCGCACCCTGGTGATCTGCGCGCTGGATCCGGGGCAGCGGCTTCGGGTGGTCAAGTTCCTGGCCTACGGCTGGTCCTCGCAACGCTCCCTGCCCGCGCTGCACGACCAGGTCGAGGCCGCACTCGCCGCGGCCCGCCACACCGGCTGGGACGGCCTGCTCGCCGCCCAGCGCGCCTACCTCGAGGACTTTTGGGAGCGCGCCGACGTCGAGGTCGCCGGCGACGCCGCGCTGCAGCAGGCGGTGCGGTTCGCGCTGTTCCACGTGCTGCAGGCCGGTGCGCGCACCGAACGCCGCGCGATCCCGTCCAAGGGGCTGACCGGCCCCGGCTACGACGGCCACACGTTCTGGGACACCGAGACGTTCGTGTTGCCCGTGCTGACCTACACCCGGCCCGACGCCGCGGCCGACGCGCTGCGCTGGCGGCGCGCGACGCTGCCGATAGCCATGGAGCGCGCCGAGCAGTTGGGGCTGGCGGGGGCAGCGTTCCCGTGGCGCACGATCCGCGGCGAGGAGTGCTCCGGGTACTGGCCGGCCGGAACCGCGGCCTTCCACGTCAACGCCGACATCGCCGACGCCGTGGTGTGCTACGTCAGCGCGACCGAGGACCGGGGCTTCGAAGCCGACACCGCGCTGCCGCTGCTCGTGCAGACCGCCCGGCTGTGGCGCTCGCTGGGCCACCACGACTCTCAGAGCCGGTTCCGCATCGACGGCGTGACCGGCCCGGACGAGTACAGCGCGGTGGCCGACAACAACGTCTACACCAACCTCATGGCGCAGCGGAACCTGCGCGCCGCCGCCGCCGCCGCCATCGCCCACCCCCGCGAGGCCCACGAGCTCGGGGTGAACTCCGAGGAGATCGCGGCCTGGCGGGACGCCGCAGCCGCCATGATCATCCCGTTCGACGAGACGCTGGGCGTGCACCCGGCCGCGGAGGGCTTCACCGAGCACGCGCTGTGGGACTTCGCCGCCACTCCGCCCGAGCACTACCCGCTGCTGCTGCATTACCCGTACTTCGACCTCTATCGCAAGCAGGTCGTCAAGCAGGCCGACCTGGTGCTGGCGATGCTGCTGTGCCCGGACGCGTTCACCGCCGAGCAGAAGGCCCGCAACTTCGCCTACTACGAGCGGATCACGGTGCGGGACTCCTCGCTGTCCGCGGGCGTCCAGGCGGTGCTGGCGGCCGAGACCGGGCATCTCGACCTGGCTTACGCCTACGCGTGCGAAAGCGCCCTCATGGACCTGGCCGACCTGGAGGGCAACACCCGCGACGGGATGCACCTGGCGGCGCTGGCCGGCACCTGGAACGCGATCGTGGCCGGATTCGGTGGGATGCGCACCCACGACGGGGCGATGTCGTTCGCGCCACGACTGCCCGACGCGCTGACCCGGCTGGCTTTCCGGATGCAGTGGCGGGGCCGGGCGCTGCGGGTCGAGGTCGGCCGGGAGGAGGCCTGCTACCAGGTCTGCGAAGGCGAGCCGATCACCTTGTGCCACCATGGCGAGGAGATCACGGTGGCGGTGGACAAGCCGGTGACCCGCCCGGTGCCGCCGGCTCCGAAACGGCCCCGGTTGGAGCAGCCAGCCGGCCGTGAGCCACTCTCACCCGGCGCGAGGGGCACCCGCCCAGGCTCGGTCGGCGCTCCCCCCCGCGACCCGTCCCAGCCCGACCGGTGAGCGCAGGCGGCCGGTTTCCCACCACCCGCCGAGAACGGGCGGGCGGGGTACCGCGCGGCTAGCGTCCGAAGGTATGGAGTTCGGACTCGCGATGTTCCCCACCCACGACGCCATCGACCCGGCCTCGTTGGCCCGGGAGGCGCAGGACCGCGGCTTCGAGTCGCTGTTCTTCCCTGAGCACACCCACATCCCGGTCAGCCGCGCGACGCCGTACCCCGGTGGCGGCGAGTTGCCCCGGATGTACTGCCACACCTACGACCTGTTCGTCGCGCTCACCGCCGCGGCCACGGCCACGACGACGCTGCGGGTGGGCAGCGGGGTGTGCCTGGTCATCGAGCGCGACCCCATCGTCACGGCCAAGGAGGTCGCCAGCCTCGACCACCTCTCCGCCGGCCGGCTGATCTTCGGGGTCGGGGCGGGCTGGAACCGGGAGGAGATGGCCAACCACGGCACCGACCCCCGCACCCGCATGACGCTGCTCACCGAGCGGGTGGCCGCGATGAAGGAGATCTGGACCTCCGACGAGGCGCAGTTCCACGGCCGCTACGTCGACTTCGACCCGATCTGGTCCTGGCCGAAGCCGGCGCAGCGGCCACACCCGCCGGTGCTCGTCGGCGGCATGGGCCCGACCGTCGAGGACCGGATCCTCGAGGTCGGCGACGGGTGGCTCGCACAGAACGTCAGCCTCGACACCATCGACGACTTCGCCCGCCGTGCCGCCGAGCTGCAGCGCCGTGCCGCCGCGGCCGGCCGCGACCCGATCCCGATCACCCTGTTCGGCGCGTGGAAGAGCCGGGAGGCGGTGGATCGCTACGCCGATGCCGGCATCACGCGGGTGCTGTTCCTGCTGCCGCCCGGCGGGATCGACGAGGTGCTGCCGCGGATGGACCGCTACCTCGACCTGACGGGCTGAGCTCCTGGTGGATCCGGCCGATGCCCGCCGCCGCTTCGCCACCGCCCGGGTGGCGAGGCTGGCCACCGCCGACACCGCGGGTCACCCGCACCTGGTGCCGGTGACCTTCGCCGTGGACGGCGAACGGATCTACAGCGCCGTGGACCACAAGCCCAAACGCACCAGGGCGCTGCACCGGCTGCGCAACATCGCGGCCAACCCCGCGGTGAGCCTGCTCGTGGACCACTACGACGAGGACTGGGCCACGCTGTGGTGGGTGCGCGTGGACGGGCTCGCCCACCTCGAGGCGACGGCGCACCGCGCCGTGGAGGTGCTGGGCGCCAAGTACCCGCAGTACGTCGAGGTTCCGCCCGCCGGGCCGGTGATCGTCGTCGACGCGGCCACCTGGCGGGGATGGCCCTGACGCACCTGACGCCGACACACCTCGATGTCGGCCAGGTGCGTCGCGAGCTTACCAGCGGTCCTTTTGCGCCCTGGCCTCGAACAAGAAGACAGCCGCCGAGATCGACACGTTCAGGGAGTCGGCCGAGCCCAGCATCGGAATGAACACCCGCTCGTAGCCTGCCTCGTACCACGGCTTCGGAATTCCATGACGCTCCGAACCGAGAACAAACGCGGTGCGTGTGCCCGAATAGTCGAACGACCGGTAGTTTTTCGCGTCATCCGTGTCCGCCAAATAGACGTTCACGTCACTCGACCGAAGCCACGCTATCGCGTCTTCGGCACGCTCGAAATCCAACACGGGCAGCTTCAGGACCATGCCCTGGCTCGCCCGGAACACCTTCGGATGCGTCAACCTCGTGCGTCGGTTCGTCAACACCAGGCAGTCCGCACCGGCCGCGTCCAGAGTCCGGATCAACGTCCCCAGGTTGCCGGGGATCTCCATGCCGTCGGCGACCATGAGCAGCGCCGACTCGCGGAGCCGTACCTCCTGCGGCTCCCACGTGGGCAACTGCGCGATCGAGAACAACCCGTCCGGCCGGTCACGCTCGGAAATCCGGGCCAACGCCCTCTCGGACACCTGGTAGGCCAGATGTGCACGTCCCGCCAACTCGACCGCCCGTTT
The DNA here is from genome assembly GCA_039583705.1 of Pseudonocardiaceae bacterium. Classification (GTDB taxonomy): domain Bacteria; phylum Actinomycetota; class Actinomycetes; order Mycobacteriales; family Pseudonocardiaceae; genus JAVKSM01. The sequence continues at coordinate 20,258 of JAVKSM010000021.1, read as the reverse complement.
GCGTGCCTCGTCGCCGTAGGCGGCTTCCGGACACCACAGGAACGTGTCGATGAAGACATCGTTCGCCAGCAGGAGGTTGTGCGCCCACAGCCCCTCGGCAGTGATCATCCTACGGGGATTCGGCGCGGTGTTCCGCTGGATCGCCAGCACCTGCTTGATCTTGGGATGCTGCGCGCCGATCTGCTTGAGCTCCATCGCTCCTGCTCACCGCCGTCGGTGGTCACAGGTGGGTCACCCTGGGCCAACCACCTAAGCTCCCGGGACGGCACGCCGCAACCCGTCACAGCCGCTGTGATGGGGTAACCGACCGTAGGGACCCGTGACGTGCGACAGTCGCGCGACAGCGGTGTCACCCGGCGCCGGCCGGCGTCGGTAACCGCCCGCCTCGTCCACATCAGGCCGACCCCACGTCCTCGCCCGTCTGGTGCTCGCACCGGTGCGGCGGTGGCCGAGCTGCCCCGCCGGGAGGCGGGAGCTGGACCCGTTTCACACGAAGGTCCGGGTGGTGGGCGAGGAGGGAGTTGAACCCTCACGTCCTTGCGGACACACGGACCTGAACCGTGCGCGTCTGCCATTCCGCCACTCGCCCGGGGAGAGGCGGCCGCGAGCCTAGCACGGTGGCCCGGCTCTCCCGTCGGTCGACGGCTCACCCCCCGTCGGTCGACAACCCCCCTGGACGTGCGCGAATGGCTACCATCGGTCCTGGGACCGACCACGAGGAGGGGCATCCGTGGGCCGTGCCCAGCGCTTCGAGCGCCGACTGGAGGGCATCGTCGGTGACGCCCTCGCGCGCGTCTTCGGCGGCGAGGTCGTCCCGCAGGAGGTGGCGCAGGCGCTGCTGCGGGAGGCCGACGACGGGGTGCGCCGCCTGGCCGGCGGCCGGTTGCTCGCCCCCAACCGCTACACCGTCGCGCTCAGTGTCACCGACCACGACCGGATGGCCGGCGACGAGGAACGGATCACATGCTCGCTTGCCGACTGTCTGGTGGAGCATCTCGCGGACGCTGGCTGGGAGACCTACGGTGACGTCGTAGTCTCCCTTCAGCGCTCCGAAGCGCTGCACACGGGACAGTTTCGTACCGGCTCGGCCGTCGATCCCGACGTGTCGCGCCGGTGGCGTGCGAGCCCTCGACCCGCAGGAGAAGCACCGATGAGCCAGCAGTCACCCGGGCAGTACCCGGAGGATGAGAGTGGCCAGGGCAGCCGACGTCCCGGCTACGAGCAAGGACAGGAGCCGGGCTACGAGGGCTGGAGCCAGCAGGGTCAGGCGCATCCCCAGCAGGGCTACGAGCAGCAGAGCTACGAGCAGCAGGGGTACGCGCAGCAACCTGGCTACGGACCAGCGCCCCGCTACGAGAACCACCCCCAGCCGCGACAGCCGGGGTACGGCCAGCCCGGCTACGACGACCAGCAGCAGCAGGGCTATCCCCAGCAGGGCTATCCCCAGCAGGGCCAGGCCCAGCAGGGCCACGGCCAGCGGGGATACGAGGA
>JAVKSM010000021.1:0-18667 GCA_039583705.1 Pseudonocardiaceae bacterium | reverse complement strand
CAGCAGGGCTATCCCCAGCAGGGCTATCCCCAGCAGGGCCAGGCCCAGCAGGGCCACGGCCAGCGGGGATACGAGGACTACCAACAACAGGGGTACGGCCAGCAGGGATACGGCCAACCGGAGTACGGCCAAACCGGCGGCTACCCACCGCAGGGCTACGGCCAACCGGAGTACAGCCAACCAGAATACGGCCAACCCGGCGGCTACCCACCGCAGGGCTACGACCAGGGCTCCGGCCAACCGGAGTACGCCCAACCGGAGTACAGCCAACCGGAGTACAGCCAACCGGAGTACAGCCAACCGGAGTACGGCCAACCGGAGTACGGCCAACCCGGCGGCTACCCACCGCAGGGCTACGGCCAACCCGGCTACGACGGCCACCCGCAGCAGGGCCAGTACGCCGGCTATGACCAGGGTTACCAGCAGCAGGGCCAGCGGGGCTACGAGGGCTGGAGCCAGCAGGGTCAGGAGCCCGGCCATGGCTACGCCCCTCCCGCCGTCCAGACCGGGCAGCGCCCGATCACGGCGTCGCTGACCCTCGACGACGGCTCCCAGCGCAGCTACCAGCTCGTCAGCGGCAGCAACCTCGTCGGGCGCGGCCAGGACGCCCAGTTCCGACTCGCCGACACCGGGGTGTCCCGCCGCCACCTCGAGATCACCTGGGACGGCCGGACCGCGACCCTGTCCGACCTCAGGTCCACCAACGGCACCACCGTCAACGGCACCGAGGTGCAGACCTGGCAGCTCGCCGACGGTGACGTCATCCGGGTCGGCCACTCGGCGCTGGTCTTCCGCGCTCACGCCTAGGCGGAACTCGCCTCGGTGCCCGAGCTTGTGCTCCAACTGACCCGAGCGGGGTTCCTCGTCCTGCTCTGGGTGTTCGTGCTGCTCGCGCTGCGCGTCGTGCGCAGCGACCTCTACGCCGCCTCGGGGCTGCGCACCCTGATGCCGGGTCGAAGGGAGGGCCCCAACCGGGTGGGCCGAAGCCGCACCGCCCACCAGCTCGTTGTCACCCAGGGCGCACTGGCCGGTACCCGGGTCTTCCTGGACGGTCACCCGATCCTCATCGGCCGCGCCGACGACTCCACCGTGGTCCTCGAGGACGACTACGCCTCGACGCGCCACGCTCGGCTCTCGCTGGCGGGCCCCGACTGGTACGTCGAAGACCTTGGGTCCACCAACGGCACGTACCTGGACCGGGCTAAGGTCATCGGACCAACCCGGGTACCCCTCGGCGTCCCGATCCGCATCGGTAAGACCGTGATCGAGCTCCGCTCATGACCCTCGTACTGCACTACTCCGCCCGCAGTGACCGTGGCCTGGTTCGCGCGAACAACCAGGACTCGGTGTACGCGGGTCCGCGGCTGCTGGCGCTCGCCGACGGCATGGGCGGGCACGCCGCGGGTGAGCTCGCGTCCAAGTTGGTGATCGCGGCGCTGGTCCCGCTCGACGACGACGATCCCGGTGACGACCTGCTCGCGAAGCTGCGCGCCGCCACCGCGGCCGGTAATGCCGCGATCACCGCGTTGGTTGCCGAGGACCCCGAGCTGGACGGCATGGGCACCACGCTGACCGCCGTGCTCTTCGCCGGCAACCGGCTGGGCATCGTGCACGTGGGCGACTCCAGGGCCTATCTGATGCGCGACGGGGTGTTCACCCAGATCACCAGGGACGACACGTTCGTGCAGTCCCTCATCGAGGAGGGCCGGATCACCGAGGACGAGGCCGCCAGCCACCCGCAGCGCTCCCTGCTGCTGCGTGCGCTCACCGGCCACGAGCTCGAGCCGTCGCTCACCGTGCGGGAGGCCCGCGCCGGGGACCGCTACCTGCTCTGCTCGGACGGGCTCTCGGGGGTGGTGAGCGCCGAGACGCTGGCCGAGACGCTGCACATCCCGGAACCGGACGCCTGCGCGGACCGGCTCATCGAGCTGGCGCTCAAGGGCGGCGGCCCGGACAACATCACCTGCATCGTCGCCGACGTCGTCGACGTGCACTACGGCGAGGATGCCCCGATCCTGGCCGGAGCGGCCGGCAACGGCGATGCCGACCCGCCGCCGCCGGACTCGGCCGCGGCCAGGGCGAGTGCGACCACACTGCACCGGCCGGCGCCGGCGCCGGCGCCGGTCCAGCTCCCTTCGGACCGGCCGCCACGGCTGCGGGGGCTGCGGATCGCGCTGGCCGTGGTGGTGCTGCTGGCCCTGCTCGGGGTCGGAGCGTGGCTGGCCCGGATGTGGGTGCTGGCGCAGTACTACGTCGGTGCCGACGGCGGCCGGGTCGTGATCTTCCAGGGGGTGCGGGGCAGCGTCCTCGGGTTCGCGCTGCACCGGGTCGCCGAGGGGTCCTGCCCGCCCAACGCCCCTGGCTGCGTTGAGATCACGATGTCCGACCTCGAGGAGACCGGCCGCAGCGCCGTGCATGACGGGATCACGGCCGACAGCCTCGGACAGGCCCGCCAGACGATCCAACGGCTGCGCACCGACCAGTTGCTGCCGCCGTGCCCGACGCCCCCCGGGGCCACCGCACCGGCCACCGCCTCCCCTCCGGTTTCGGTCGCCTCGCATCCGCCGGCCACCGCCGGTCCTCCCGACGCGGCACCGGGCACCGCACCCGGCGCCGTACCCGGCGCGGCGGCCGACACCGCGTCCAGCGTCGCACCCAGCCCGCCACCGCTCGTGGTGGCGCCCGAGGAACCGGGCACGACCTGTCGGCCGGTGGGCTGACCGATGGCCTCACCGTCGGCTGCCGCGTCGGCACCTTCGACCCGCCGCGGGGTGGAGCTCGGGCTGCTCGGGCTCGCCGCCGTGCTCGTCACCGGCGCGCTGGTCCTGGTGGAGGCCAACCAGGAGCAGGCGCTCACCCGGTCCCTGCTCTACCTCGGCGCCGCCTACCTCGGCCTGTTCGGGGTGGCGCACCTCGCGGTCCGGCGCCTGGCGCCCTACGCCGACCCGCTCATCCTGCCGTGTGTCGCGCTGATCAACGGACTCGGCCTCGTGATGATCCACCGGTTGGACCTGGCTCAGACGGAGCAGGCGCTGGAGTTCGGCCGCAGCCTCCCCGTGGCCGAGGCGCCGCGGCAGGTGGCGTGGACGACGATCGGCCTGGTGGTCTTCGTCGCGGTGCTGTGGCTCGTCCGCGACCATCGCACGCTGTCCCGTTACGGCTACACCGCCGGGTTCCTGGGGCTGGGGCTGCTGGCGCTGCCCGGGATCCTGCCCAGCTCGCTGGCCGAGGTCAACGGCGCCAAGATCTGGCTCAAGCTGCGAATCTTCTCCATCCAACCCGGTGAGTTCGCGAAGATCCTCCTCATCGTGTTCGTCGCGGCGTTCCTCGTCGCCAAGCGGGACCTGTTCACCACCGCTGGCCGGCGCCTGTTCCGGCTGACCTTTCCCCGCCCGCGGGACCTCGCGCCGCTGCTGGTGGCCTGGGGCCTCTCGGTCGGAGTGCTGGTGCTCGAGCAGGATCTCGGCACCTCGTTGCTGTTCTTCGGCATCGTTCTGGTGATGCTCTACGTCGCCACCGAGCGCTCGTCCTGGCTGATCGTCGGGCTGGTGTTCTTCCTTGCCGGAGCGGCCGTCGCCTACGAGATGTTCGCTCGCGTGCAGCTGCGGGTGCAGGTCTGGCTGAACCCCTTCGCCGACTTCTACGGCAGTGGCTACCAGCTCAGTCAGGCACTGTTCGGGCTGGGCACCGGCGGCATCGGCGGCACCGGTCTGGGTGCCGGACGTCCCGAGCTGGTGCCGTTCGCCGACACCGACTTCATCGTCGCCTCGATCGGCGAGGAGCTCGGCCTCATCGGGCTCGCCGCGGTGCTCATGCTCTACCTGGTCCTCGTCACCCGCGGCCTGCGCAGCGCGCTCGCGGTCCGCGACACGTTCGGCAAGCTGCTGGCTGCCGGGCTGTCCTTCGCGGTCATCCTGGAGGTGTTCGTCGTCGTGGGCGGCGTCACCCGGCTCATCCCCGAGACCGGCCTGACCGCGCCGTTCCTGTCCTACGGCGGTTCGTCCCTGGTGGCCAACTACGCGCTGGTGGCGCTGCTGCTGCGGGTCTCGAACGCCGCCCGGCGACCCGCCCAGTCGGAGCGGCCGCGGCGCATCCCCCAGCCGCTGCCCGAGGCCCGCACCGAGATGGTCACCCGGCCCCCGGCTGGACCGCGCCCGCCGGACCCGGGTGCGGGTGCGGGTGCGGGTGCGGGTGCGGGTGCGGGTGTCGCAGGCGACCCGGGTGCGGGTGTCGCAGGCGACCCGGGTGCGGGTGTCGCAGGCGACCCGGGCGCGGGTGTCCCGCAGGACGTGGGGCGCCAGTGAACACCCCGCTGCGCCGGGTGGCGATCGCCGTCATGGTCATGGTCGTGGTGTTGCTGGCCAACATCACCTACATCCAGGTCGTCAAGGCCGGCGACTACCGTGCCGACCCGCGCAACCAGCGCGTCCTGCTCGACGAGTACGCCCGCCAGCGTGGCCAGATCAGCGCCGGTGGCCAAATCCTCGCCGACAGCGTCCCGACCGGCGACCGGCTCAAGTACCTGCGCCGGTACGCCGACGGCCCGATGTACGCACCCGTCACCGGGTATTACTCGGTGCTCTACGGTGCCGGGGGTGTGGAGCAGGCCGAGGACACCATTCTCGACGGCTCAGACGGCCGGCTGTTCGTCCACCGGCTCTCCGACCTCATCACCGGCCGGGATCCCTCCGGCGGCAACGTCGTCCTCACGATCGATCCCCGGGTCCAGCAGGCCGCCTACGACGCCATGACCGCCAAGGGCTACCAGGGCTCGGTGGTCGCGATCCGGCCGCAGACCGGCGAGATCCTGGCGCTGGTCTCCACGCCCTCCTACGACCCGAACCCGCTGGCCAGCCACGATTCCAGGACGCAGCACACCACCTGGAACAGTTATGCGACGGCCAACCCTCCGAAGCTCACCGACCGGGCGATCTCCCAGACCTATCCGCCGGGCTCGACGTTCAAGCTGGTGGACACCGCCGCCGCGCTCCAGGACGGCTTCACCCCCGACACGCAGCTCACGGCGGCGCCACAGATCACCCTGCCGGGCACGGACACGACGCTGGAGAACTACGACCGCACGCCCTGCGGCTCCGGTCCCACCGCCTCGATGGCCTACGCGCTGGCCTACTCCTGCAACACGGCGTTCGCGACCGTGACCGACCAGATCGGCGTGGACCGGCTGCGCCGGCAGGCCGAGGCCTTCGGTATCGGACAAACCGACCTGTCCATCCCGCTGGCGGTTGCCCCGTCGGCCCTTGGCCCGATCCCGGACGCCGCGGCCCTGGCGCAGTCCGGGATCGGTCAGCGCGACGTCCGGCTCACTCCGCTGCAGAACGCCGAGATCGTCGCCACCATCGCCAACGGTGGCATGCGGATGGCCCCGCACCTCGTCAAGCAGATCGAGGCACCGGACCTGTCGGTGCTCGACACGACCCAGCCGGAGTCGCTCGGCCAGGCCATCCCGCCCGACGTCGCCGCGACGATCACCCAGCTCATGATCGGCTCCGAGGAGCAGACGACCGGCCACGACTCCCTGCCGGGGGTGACGATCGCCTCCAAGACGGGGACCGCCGAGCACGGCCTCGCCCCGAAGACCACCCCGCCACACGCCTGGTACGTGGCTTTCGCCCCGGCAGTGAACCCGGTGGTCGCCGTGGCCGTCATCGTCGAGGACGGCGGGAATCGCGGCGACGCGGCGACTGGCGGTTCGGTCGCCTCCCCGATAGGCCGGGCGACGATCGCCGCGGCGCTGCAGGGGGTGGGGTAGGGGTGATGACGGGATCACTGCTGGCGCAGCGCTACCGGCTGGTCCAGCGGATCGCCGTCGGCGGCATGGGCGAGGTGTGGGAGGCCAGCGACACCCGGTTGGACCGCACGGTTGCCGTCAAGGTGCTGCGGGAGGAGCTGTCGGACGACCCGGAGTTCCTGCACCGCTTCCGCGCCGAGGCACGCACCACCGCCTCGCTGGACCACCCCGGCATCGCCATGGTGCACGACTACGGCGAGACCGTCGAGGCCGGCGCCTACCTGGTCATGGAACTGGTACGCGGCGAGCCGCTGGCCGCGGTGATCGCCCGGGGCCGGGTGGGCGCCGCGCAGACCCTCGACGTGCTCGAGCAGGCCGGCGCCGCGCTGCAGGCGGCACACGCGCGCGGGCTGGTGCACCGTGACGTCAAGCCGGGGAACATCCTGCTCACCCGGACGGGGCAGGTGAAGCTCACCGACTTCGGGATCGCGAAGGCCGTCGACGCCGCGCCGTTGACCCGGTCGGGCATGGTCATGGGCACCGCTCACTACATCGCCCCGGAGCAGGCCGCGGGGCAGGAGGCGGGGCCGGCGGCCGATGTCTACTCGCTCGGCGTCGTCGGCTACGAGTGCCTCGCCGGGCGCCGGCCGTTCCACTCGGACAATGTCCTCACGGTGGCGATGGCGCACATCCGCGACGCCCCGCCGCCACTGCCGCCCGATGTCCCACCTCCGGTGCGCGCCCTGATCGGCACTGCCCTGGCCAAGGACCCCCGGCGGCGTTACGGCAGCGGCGGTGAGTTCGCCGCGGCGACCGCGGCGGTCCGAGCGGGCCAGCCGCTGCCGGCACCGTCCGGGCTGGTCCGCGCCAGCACAACCGGCACCGCCGGTGCCGCCGGGCAGCCGCCGACGGTGCCGGCCGGGCTCCTCCTCACCGGTCCGAGAACCCGGGACGCCCAGCCGTCCGGGACGCGAGCCTTGCCGTCGGGTCCGGTGACCGCCATGGCGGCGCGCCGGCGCCGCGGCGCCGGGCGGGTGTCGGCGTGGGTGCTGGGGCTGCTCCTCGCGGCAGCAGTCACCCTGGGCGGCTACGCCGCCTACACACTGCTGGCGGCTTCCCCGAACGCCGGGCCGCCGCAGGCGCAGCCGGATGCCAGCGCGCCGGACGCCAGCCGGGCGCCGATGGCCGCATCCGCTCCCGTGCCCGTGCCCGCATCCACGATCACCGCTACCGCAGCGAGCAGCGCGTCTGAGACGGCCGCCGCAACGCCGACCAGCCCGGCGACCGTTGGCGAGAGCCTGGTGGACTTCGTCGGCCGAACCGCGGACACCGCCGTCCGTCGCCTGACCGAGGACGGGCTGGTGCCCCGGGTGCGCACCCTCGGCGGGAGGACGCCGGAGGACCTGGGCTCGTGCTACGTGCTCGGGGTGGCGCCGACGGGCCAGCTGCGGACGGGCCAGACGGTCACCGTGACGTGCCAGGAGGTGGGCTGAATGGAGCAACGAGACCCGCCGGGGCCGAGCCGTCGTGGCACGGGAAGGATGGGGCCCGCCGGCGGGGGGGCGGGCACGGGAATCGACAGATCGGGCAGGATCGGTCAGCGATGACGACTCCTCGGCTGCTCTCGGAACGCTACGAGCTGGGCGAGACGCTCGGCTACGGCGGCATGTCCGAGGTGCACCGCGGTCGCGACATGCGGTTGGGCCGCGACGTCGCGGTCAAGGTGCTGCGGGCGGACCTGGCGCGGGACCCCGCGTTCCAGACCCGGTTCCGCCGGGAGGCGCAGAACGCCGCAGCGCTCAACCACCCGGCGATCGTCGCCGTCTACGACACCGGTGAGACGGACACCGAGTACGGCTCGCTGCCCTACATCGTCATGGAGTACGTCGACGGGCAGACGCTGCGTGACATCGTCAAGACCGAGGGGCCGATGACCCCACGGCGGGCGCTGGAGGTCATGGCCGACGTCTGCGCCGCGCTGGACTTCAGCCACCGGCACGGGATCGTGCACCGTGACGTCAAGCCGGCCAACGTGATGATCACCCGGGCCGGGGCGGTCAAGGTCATGGACTTCGGCATCGCCAGGGCGCTCACCGACGGGCAGTCCGCGGTCACCCAGACCGCGGCGGTTATCGGCACCGCGCAGTACCTGTCGCCGGAACAGGCCAGGGGCGAGACGGTCGACGCTCGGTCGGATGTCTACGCCACCGGCTGCGTGCTCTTCGAGATGCTCACCGGCGAGCCGCCGTTCTCCGGGGACTCGCCGGTCGCGGTGGCATACCAGCACGTTCGGGAGGATCCCCCGCGACCGTCGGAGCAGAACCGGTCCGTGCCGGCGGCGCTGGACGCCGTTGTGCTCAAGGCGCTGAGCAAGAACCCGGTCAACCGTTACCAGACCGCCGCCGAGATGCGCAGCGACATGGTGCGGGTGCTCACCGGGCAGCGCCCGCTGGCGCCCACGATCATGAGCGACGAAGAGCGCACGACGATGCTCACCCAGGCGGGGCGCCGGACGGCACCGGCGGGCGCCGACGAGGCCTTCGCCACCGAGGAGGCGCAGGAGCGGCGGCGGCGCAATCGCCGCCGGGTGCTGATCGGGCTGGCCACGCTGGTGCTCCTCGGGCTCGTCGCGTTTCTGGCGGCGACCCTGTACGGCAACCCGGCCGTCCCTCGGGTCACGGTCCCCAACGTCGCGGGCGAGCCGTCCGCGCAGGCCCGGCAGGCGATGGTGAACGCCGGCCTCAAGCCGACGCTCGTCCAGATCACCTCCAGCCCGGACGACGTCAACAAGGTGATCAAAACCGACCCCACCGCCGGCACGGCGGTCAACAAGAACAGCATCGTCGCGCTGGACGTCGGCCGGGGACCGGACATGGTGCCCGTGCCGAGCGTGATCGGGCAGACCCCCAGCCAGGCCCAGCAGACCCTCGCGGCCGCCCGGCTCAACCTGGCCGCCGACCAGACGACCCAATCGGTGAGCGACCCGAGCCAGGTCGGCAAGGTGATCAGCGAGAATCCGCCGGCCGGCACCAGCGTGGCGACCCAGACCCCGGTGACGATCACAGTCGGGGTGCGGCCGGAAACGTTCAAGCTGCCCAACGTGGCAGGCCAGGACCAGGCCAGCGCGACCAACACCTTGCAGGGCCTCGGCCTGACCGTGCAGGTCGCCCAGGTCGACGGCACCGCTAAGGCCGGCACGGTCGTGTCCACCGACCCGTCCGGCGGCAGCACCGTGGCTCAGGGGTCGACCGTCACCCTGCAGGTGTCGCGGGGCAACCAGATCCAGATGCCCGACCTGACCGGCCTGACGTCGTCGCAGGCGATGGCGAAGCTCGCCCAGGCCGGCTGGAAGGGCGGGGCGGGCGGCTTCAACGACTCACAGACCACGTCGGTCAACGACCCGCAACAGGACGGCAAGGTCGTCCAGCAGTCGGTTCCCGCCGGTCAGGCGATCACCACCGATCAGCCGATCTCGGTCGTGCTCGGCAGTTACTCGGCGTTCCCGACCCTGGTCTTCCCGGGACCGGGTCCCGGCCCCGGGTAGTGAAGCCAGGGTGGGACCGGGCCGTCACGGATGAGGATCCGGCCCTCACGGGTGTGTGAGGGCCGCCATCTCGCGGGTGAGCCCGGCGACCGTCGCCTCCGGCACCCGATGGCCGCAGCCGGCCATCCAGGTCGCGAGCAGCCGGTGACCGCCCTCGGTGAGCACGGACTCGGGATGGAACTGGACTCCCTCGACGGGCAGCTCGCGGTGTCGGATCGCCATGATCACACCGTCGGCGGTGCGGGCGGTGACCGCCAACTCGGGCGGCAGGCTGTCCGGGCGCACGGTCAGCGAGTGGTACCGGGTGGCGGTGAACGGGCTCGGCAGCCCGGCCAGCACGCCCGCGCCCTCGTGGTGCACCTGGGACGTCTTGCCGTGGAGCAGCTCGGGGGCGAGCTCGATCACCGCGCCCCATACCGCGCCGATCGCCTGGTGGCCGAGGCACACGCCGAGCACCGGCGTCCTGCTGTGGGCGCAGCGTCGGACGACCTCCATGCTGCGGCCGGCCCGTTGCGGTATGCCGGGGCCGGGGCTCACCAGCACACCGTCGACGGCTGCCAGGTCGTCCCCGGTGACGACGTCGTTGCGCCGCACGATCGGGGTGGCGCCGAGCTGCGCCAGGTACTGGACGAGGTTGTAGACGAAGCTGTCGTAGTTGTCGACGACGAGGACGCGCACCCCCGCGAGCCTACGGTGAGCTACCGTGGCACCGGGAGGACGTCATGCCGAAGTCGAAGGTACGCAAGAAGCCGGGCTCCAGTGGGCCGAACCCCGCTGGGCCGGCTGGCTCCCGCACCCCGGTGCGGGTGCGGGCCGCCAGCCCGTCGAGCCCGGTCTACATCGGGGTCATGCTCGGCTTCATGCTCCTCGGCCTGGCCTGGCTGGTGCTCAACTACCTGGCCTCGGACACGATCGGGTTCATGGGTGCCATGGGCGGCTGGAACTTCCTCATCGGCTTCGGCCTCATCGTCGTCGGCCTGCTCATGACCATGCGTTGGCGCTGAGTCGCACTGCCGCGCCGGGTCACGCTGCTGGCGGTCACCCACAGGTGTGCACCACGTCTGTGGACAACTCGCGGCTCGCCGGTCACCGAAGCCGGCCCGGAACCGGGCTCTACACCGCGAGCAGGGCGGCGACCAGCAGCAGCCCGGTGAGGCCGCCGACAGTACCCACCTGCCACGCCGTTCGGGAGCGGGCCGGTGCGTAGACGAGGCCAGCCGTCGCCGCCGCGCCCACCACGAGACCACCGAGGTGACAAAGCAGCGAGATCCCCGGGATTACCACCGAAAGGACGACGTTCACCACGATCAGGCCGACCACCGGGCCGAGCGACAGGTGCAGCCGCCGCAACACGACGGTGAGGCCGCCCATGAGCCCGAACACCGCGCCGGATGCACCGGCCACGGCCACCCGGCTTCCGAACACCAGCACCGCCACGCTGCCGCCGAGCAGCGAGACGGCGTACACGGCCAGGAACCGGCCCTGACCGAGCACCCCTTCGAGCTCTCGGCCGATGATCCACAGCGCCCACATGTTGAACAGCAGGTGCAGCGGTCCGTAGTGCAGGAATCCGCCCGTGACGACCCGCCACCACTGCCCGCCTGCCACCTCGGTGGGGGCCGTCGACCACGCCTGGAACAACGGCGCCGCGTTGTTGCCGTCGAGGCTTCCGGCCTGCGCCACCGTCACCAGGAACACCAGGACGTTCAGTGCGACCAGCACCCACACGACCGTGGGCCGCCGCAGCCGCGGCACGATTGGCGCGCCGCTCGGGACCGTCCCGCGCCGGGCCGGTTGCCGCTGCCCCGCGCCGACGCAGTCGACGCACTGGTAGCCCACCGACGCCTCACGCAGGCACTGCGGGCAGGCCGGCCGGCCGCAGCGGGTGCACCGGGCGCCGGTCGAGCGGTCAGGATGGCGCACGCAACCCGGCGGCGCGTCGGCCCTGCCACCGCCGGCCGGCGGTGGCCAGGAGTTGGCGTTCACCTGCCGCTCACGCCGACGAGACCGTGATCCGCTCGATGACGACGTCGGTCACCGGACGGTCCTGGGCTCCGGTCGCGGTGCGCGCGATGGCGCTCACGACCTCGCGGGAGGGCTGGTCGGCCACCTCGCCGAAGATGGTGTGCTTGCGGTTGAGGTGCGGCGTGGGGGCCACCGTGATGAAGAACTGGGAGCCGTTCGTGCCCGGCCCGGAGTTGGCCATCGCGAGGCGGTAGGGCCGGTCGAAATGCAGGTCCGGGTGGAACTCGTCGCCGAAGCGGTAGCCGGGGCCGCCCCGCCCGGTGCCGGTCGGGTCCCCGCCCTGGATCATGAAATGGTCGATGACGCGGTGGAAGACGGAGCCGTCGTAGAAGGGACCCGAGCGGGTGCCTCGGGCGTTGGGCAGGCGGTACTCCTGCTTGCCCTCGGCGAGGCCGACGAAGTTGGCCACGGTCTTGGGCGCCTGGTCTCCGAACAGGAGGATCCGGATGTCGCCCTCCGAGGTGTGCAGGGTCGCGGTTCGCTCGGAGTTGGTTCTGGCGGTGCTTGCATCGCTGGTCACACCGACATCGTGCCACCGACGGGTGTTCGATCGAGCGGGACTGCCGGGAAGCGGGCAGGATGAATGGCTCCATGGACAGTGTCGGACACCGCCACCCGCGGGAGGTGGATCGTGAGCAAGGCTGGGAGAAGGGCCAAGAGATTGACACGGACCGGGCAGGACGCAGCTGCGGCCGTCAGCGACTCGGCAACTTCGACGGTGGCGAGCGCGAGGGATGCCGGACGGCAGGCGGGCAAGCTGGCCCGCGAGCAGGGCCCGGATGTGGCCGGCCAGGCCCTTGCCCAAGCCCGCAGCGCCGCTGAGCAGGCCAGCGAACAGGTCCGCGAGGCGACCAGGCAGGCCCGCAAACAGGCCCGCGCCACCGCCAAGAAGGCCCGCAAACAGGCCCGCGCCACCGCCAAGAAGGCCCGCAAACAGGCCCGTTCCTCCGCCAAGAAGGCCCGCGAACAGGCCCGTGCCTCCGCGATGAAGGCCGTCGAGCGGGCCCGCGAGCAGACGAGAGACGCTGCGAAGCAGGTCCGCCAGCGGGCTCGCAAGGCTGCGAAGAAGGCCCGCAAGCAGGTCCGTGAGCAGGCGAAGGCAGCGGCCCGGCAGTCCCGGGAGCGGCTCGACGCCTCGCCCCTGCCCACGTCTGTCGATGGCCTTCGGGCTAGCGGCGCCGAGGTGGGCGCCGCGGCACGCTCCTCGCTCGACAAGGGTGCCCGCCGCGCGCGTCGCGAGGTGGTCACCCGCATCAAGCGGCGGCGGCGGCGGCTGGTCCGGTTGTTGGCCGTGGTCGCAACCGGCGCCGTGGCGGGCGTCGCATGGTCGCTGTCCCAGCGCCCGCAGCAGGTTCCCGGGACACCGGCGCCGCGCGGCCCGGGCCGGCTGTCCAGCGGTTTTCCCGCCAGCGGCCCGGGCGACGCGGCGACCACGCGCCCCAACCGGGCGTCGGCCGACCGGCCCACCTACGGCGGCGGGGCTACCAACTAGGGCAGCGCAGTGGCAACCGCTGGCTCGTGAGCTGGCCGACGACGGCGTCGTGGCCGACGACGGCTCGGTGGGCGGAGACCACCGCAGGCGGCAGCGACGCTCCGGTCGTGAGCTGTGACGGCACCCACAACCCCTGGGAGCTCGTGGAACGCGCGCACCGAACGTGTCGTCAGCTCGGCTGCCCCGGCGCCGGGCGGGATCCGGAAAGGATCGTGCCGTGGCACCCACCCCGGCGGAGCTGCTCGCCGCCCGCGACCGCCTGCTGCCCGACGTCGTCGCGCCCGGCCTGCGGGTGCTGTTCTGCGGCATCAACCCTGGGCTCTACTCCGCCGCCACCGGCCACCACTTCGCCCGGCCGGGCAACCGGTTCTGGCCGGCGCTGCACCGATCCGGCTTCACACCGCGGCTGCTGCGGCCCGATGAGCAGCATCTGCTGCCCGGCTGGGGGCTCGGGATCACCAACATCGCCCCCAGGGCCACGGCGCGGGCGGCCGATCTGACCGACACCGAGCTGGTCGCGGGCGGGCGCCGGCTGCGGGAACGCCTCGCCGCGCTGGCACCGCGCTGGCTCGCCGTCGTCGGGGTGACCGCCTACCGGGTGGCCTTCGCCGATCGCACCGCTGCCGTGGGCCGGCAGGAGCGCAGCCTGGACGGCACCGGCGTGTGGGTCCTGCCGAACCCCAGCGGGCTGAACTCACACTGGCTGATCGAGGCTCTGGTCGCCGAGTTCGCGGCATTGCGGGCAGAATGCGGCGGGTGAGGGCAGCCATCTACCGTCAGCCCGGGG
This sequence comes from Pseudonocardiaceae bacterium, assembly GCA_039583705.1. Taxonomy (GTDB): domain Bacteria; phylum Actinomycetota; class Actinomycetes; order Mycobacteriales; family Pseudonocardiaceae; genus JAVKSM01. Next base: position 5,070 of record JAVKSM010000021.1, on the reverse strand, counting down.
CTGCGGCCGACGTGCTCCGCGTCGAGGAGATCCCGACGCCCGATCCCGGTCCCGGCGAGGTCAGGGTGCGGGTCGCGATCTCGGGGGTGAACCCGACGGACTGGAAGTCCCGTGCCGGCGCCACCCCCCGTCCGATCCCTTCCGCCACCGGTTTCCAGGTGCCGAACCAGGACGGCGCCGGCACGGTCGACGCGGTCGGCGAGGGTGTCGACGGGCGCAGGGTCGGCGAGCGGGTGTGGCTGATGTTCGCCGCCGCCGAAAACCCGTGGGGGACCGCGGCGCAGTACAGCATCGTGCCGGCGCAGCATGCCGTGCCGCTCCCTGACAGCGCCAGCTTCGAGCTCGGCGCCGGCCTCGGCGTCCCCGCGGTCACCGCATGGCAGTGCCTGACGCCCGGACCCGACGGCCTGGCCGGCACCAGCGTGCTCGTCGCGGGAGGCGCCGGCGCCGTCGGCCACTCCGCGATCGAGCTGGCCAAGCACGCCGGGGCCCGCGTCGTCACCACTGTGAGCAGCCCGGAGAAGGCGGAGCTGGCCAGGGCCGCGGGTGCCGACCTCGTCGTCAACTACCGGGACGACGACGCGGTCGAGCAGGTCAAGGGCTTCGCCGAGCGGGTGGACCGGGTCGTCGAGGTCGCCCTCGGCGCGAACCTCGACCTGGACCTGGCGGTGTGCGGGCCCGGCACGGTGATCTCCACCTATGCCAGCGAGGCCACGGACCCGACGATCCCGACCCGCCGGCTCATGGCCGCCAACGCCACGCTGCGGTTCGTGCTGCTCTACGGCGTGCTGCCGCAGCAGATCACCGCCGCGGTCGAGGGCGTCTCGGCCGCGTTGTGGGACGGCGCGCTGTCCGCGCTGCCGCCGCACCGCTTCGCGCTGCCCGATATCGCCGCGGCACATGACGCAGTCGAGTCCGGTGCGGTGGGGAAGGTTCTGGTCGTCCCGGAGGCGCCCCGAACGCCGGAAATGCCCTGAACGCCGGGAGCGTCCGGGTGCTGGGACGGGGGCGCGAGCCGGTGTGCCCCACTCCGCTCGCCGCCCCGCACCGACCGTGCCAAGCTCTGCGGGCATGGCCGGCGACCGCCCGGGCGTGCTGCGGTGGCTGTACTACGCCTTCGGCGGCGGTCTTCCGCCGCGCTACTCCCAGTGGGTGCTGCACGACCTCACCGCCCGGACGTGGCTGCTGCGGCACCTCACGCGCACGCTGGTGCAATGGCTGCCCACCGGGCTGCTCGCGCTGCTGCCGGGCCCGGTGCTGCTGCGCGTGCTGCTTCCGATGTTCGTGCTGTGTGGCGCCCTGCTGGTCTCGGTCTTCTTCGCCTGGGAAACCCGCAACCATCGCCTCTACAAGCACGGGTTCGTCCCCGAGATCGTGCTACCACCGCCTCCTGACCAGGACTGGGACCGGGACCCGTGAGCGCCGACGACACGTGTCAAGCTATGAGTAACGAGCGGGGCCGTCTGGTGGAAGTTAATACGAACGGGTGAAAAAAATGTGCGTGCGGTCCGACGTGCGTGCTCGTTGTTCAGGTCGAGGCCCTCCACGGTGATTCGGTGCGGGACTGGTAACTTGCGCCCCCGGAACGCGGCGGACACGCAGCGGGCCCACGGACCGTCCGGTCGGCCCCCGGAGTCATTCCGGGTGAACTGTGCAATGACAGGAGAACATGGAATGCTGAAGAAAGCCGGGACGGTTGCGGCGAGCGCTGCGGCCGGCCTGTTTATCATGAGCCCGTTGGCGCTCGCTGATGAGGCCAACGGGATCAACGTTGGCCAGGACAACAACGTCGCGGTCCCGGTGCAGGCCTGTGGAGACCAGGTGGCCGCCGTCATCGCCGGCGTCGTCCCCGTCCTGTCGGCCTCGAACACGGCCTGCACGGTCACCACGGCCCTCGGGGAAAAGGGGACGCAGGGGAAGAAGGGCAAGGAGCACGGCCGCGAGGGCGACAAGTACAACGGCATCAACGTCCTCAACGGGAACAACGTGGCCGTCCCGGTACAGGCCTGTGGTGACGAGATCTCCATCCTCGGTCTGGTCGTCCCGGTCGGCTCGCCGAGCAACTCGGCCTGCAGCTCGCAGATCTTCATCAAGCAGGGCGGCGGTCCCGACGAGTACAACGGCATCAACCTGATCAACGAGAACAACATCATCGTCCCGGTGCAGGCCTGCGGCGACCAGGTGGCCGTCCTCGGCGCCGTCATCCCGATCCTGTCCCCGATGGCGACCGCCTGCAGCGCCGCCATCGCCGCTGTCGAGAACTGAGCACCATCCGCTCCCACAACAGCGGTATGACAAGGCGAGCCACCGGGCGCTCCGGTGGCTCGCCTTGTCATACTTCGCCTCTGCCTGCCACGGGTGCCCGGCGGTACCGTGAACGCCATGACCGTGGCGCGCATGCTCCGTTGGGCGGCGCTGCACGGCAGCACCAGGGTGGTGCTGCGGGCCAGGGCATGGCGGGGCAACCTCGGTGCCCAACTGGTCACCGAACCCGGTCTGCTGCGTGACCCGTTTCCCGGCTATGACCGGCTCCGCGAGCAGGGCCCGCTGGTTCCGGGCGCCGTGTCCCTGACCACTGCCCGACATGACGTCTGCACCACGGTGCTGCGCAGTGACGGTTTCGGGGTCGCGTCGCCGGAGCGGCTGGTGGCACGCCCGATCGGCGAGGTGCTGGCACGGATCGACCCGGGCCGGCCGGTCAGCCCGATCGAGGCGCCGTCCATGCTCGCCGTCGACCCCCCCGACCACACCCGGTTCCGGAAGCTGGTCAGCCGCGTGTTCACCGCACGCGCCGTCGAGGCGCTGCGCCCCCGGGTGGTGCAGATCGCCGACGAGTTGCTCGACGCCATGGCCGCGGAGCCGGTCGTCGACCTCGTCGACCAGTACGCCACCCTGCTCCCGGTGACGGTCATCGCGGAGATCCTGGGCGTCCCGGTCGACATGCGCCGGCAGTTCCTGCGGTGGGGCGGCGGCGCCGCGATGACGCTGGACATCGGGTTGACCTACCGCCAGTTCCGGCAGTCCGAAGCCGACCTCGACGCCCTGCAGGGCTGGCTGCTCGGGCACTTCGCGCGGCTCCGCCGCCGCCCCGGTGACGACCTCCTCAGCCGGCTCGTCGCGGTCGCCGACGAGAGCGGCGAGCTGAGTGGGCGGGAGCTGTGCAGCATGGCGATGCTGCTGCTCGGCGCCGGCTTCGAGACAACGATGAACCTTCTGGGCAACGGCACGATGCTGCTGCTGCGCCATCCGGGCGAACTCGAGCTGCTGTGTGCCGAGCCCGCGCACTGGCCCAACGCGGTCGAAGAGATCCTGCGTCACGACTCGCCGGTGCAGACCACCGCCCGGGTCAGCCGGCGCGACACCGAGGTCTTCGGCGTTGCGGTCCCGGCGGACGCGCTCGTCGTGCTGCTGATCGGCGGCGCCAACCGCGACCCGGCGATGTTCGCCGATCCGCACCGCTTCGACGTGCGGCGGCCCAACGCGCGGGAGCATCTCGCGTTCTCCAGCGGCATCCACTACTGCCTCGGAGCAGCACTCGCCCGACTGGAGGGCGAGGTCGGGCTACGTGCCCTCTTCGACCGCTTTCCCGACCTTGAGCTGGCCGGGACGCCTCGCTGGCGCTCCACCCGCACGCTGCGCGGCTACCGCTCGATCCCGGTCTCGCTCGGTCACCGTCGTGGCCGCCCCGCCGTCCCGCCAGCGGGACGGCGGGGCGTCACCTGTCCGTGAAACGACCCGCCGAACCTCGGGCTCGGGCAGCCGGCGGCGAGGCCGGTCAATGATCTTCTCCGGCAGCGGTGTGGATGCGTGTGGCGCGGGGACCCATGCGGTGTGACCAGCGCTCCATCAACCGCGGCGAGCGGGAGGGACGGTGGGTGTGATGAGTGAGATGCATGTCGTCGGGGTGGGTCTGGCCGCGCCGAGCGGTCAACCGGTGCTGCTGCTGCGGGACTCCGCAGCGGTGCGCTACCTGCCGATCTCGATCGGCCGGGCCGAGGCCGTCGCGATCGGCCTCGCCCAGCAGGGGGTGCTCTTCGAGCGGCCGCTGACCCACACGCTGATCGTCGACGTCGCGAAGGCCCTGGGCCGGCAACTGCGCCAAGTGCTCATCACCGACATCGTGGAGGGCACGTTCTTCGCCGAGTTGGTCTTCACCGACGATACCCGTGTCTCCGCCCGGCCCAGCGACGCCGTGGCCTTGGCCCTGCGCTCCGGGGCCGCGATCCACGCCGCCGAGGATGTGCTGGCCGCGGCCGGCGTGGCCAGCGACCAGGTGCTGGTCGAGGCCGCCCTGGTCAACGCGGCGGGCGACCCCGCGGCCGGCGACCCGCCGGACGAGGGCTCCGTGGAGGAGGAGATCGAGGAGTTTCGCGCCTTCCTCCATGACGCCCGTCCCGAAGACTTCGGCGGGTGAGGCGGCGGTCAGCGGCCCTCGGGTTGGCCGCCGTGCCAGGGACTGCGCTTGTCGCCGTACGGGGGGGCGTCCGGCGGCGGGTCCAGCCACAACGCGTTGAGAGCGATCAGGGCGCCCACGGCGATGATGAACAGGGCACCGTGCAGGCCGTGGTCGGCGGTGTTGAGGTCCCAGACCGTCCGGCTCGGCCTCCCGACGCTCAGCGCGCTGCCGAAGACGAACAACAGCGCGTAGACGATCCCCTGGACCCAGGCGAAGCGGCGCAACGCGGTGTGCCAGCGGAAGGTGGCGAACACCCCGAGGGCGGTGAACAGCAGCAGCAGGCTGTGCGCCAGGTTCAGGCGGAACCACAGCACGTAGCTGTGTGGTTGCCCGGTCAGCGCATGGGACGCGGAGACGACGACCCCGGCCGCCCCGAGCGCCAGCAGCGGGACAGCCTCGACCAGTAACACGGCGCGGGCGATCCGACCCAGCAGCGGCATGTCCGGCCTGGCCGGGGTGGGCAACCGCCCAGGGCCGTCGGACGGCTCAGCCGGCGTGTAGAGCCGGCCCTGCGTGGTGTGCCCGCTCCCGGCTCCCCCGGTGTCGCCGGTTCTCGTCGCGTCAGTCACGGTCGTCCCCACCCTTCCGGCGTCGGCGCGGGCGGAGCTGTGCTC